>JBCCVK010000251.1:0-4363 GCA_039195495.1 Pseudomonadota bacterium | reverse complement strand
CTTCCATTACTCAATCAGGCTGCCGAAATCGAAGGAGTCGCCTATTGGGATGGCGGCTTCGCCGGGAACCCGCCGCTTTTCCCGCTCTATAACCACTCGGACAGCGAGGATATCGTCATCGTTCAGCTGACGCCGTTGAACCGTAAGGGAACCCCGAAACTCCGCCGTGAAATCATGGACCGGATTTATGAAATAAGTTTCAACGGCAGCTTGTTGCATGAGCTCGAAAACCTGATGCTTATTTCGAAACTCGTCGAAAACGGCCATGCGCCCAACAGCTCTTACCGCGCGATGCGCATTCATATGATCGAGGATCCGGATACGATCCGGTCCCTGGGCGCCTCTTCGATGCTGAATATGGAATGGGAGTTTCTCGTGTATCTGCGTGACAAGGGGCGCGAGGCGGCCGCGAGGTTTCTCGAGCAGAATGCAGACAGGCTCGGTCGCGAATCGTCGTTCGAATTCGGTAAGATACTGAAGGAAAAATACGTTTTGTCCTGAGCGGTGATACCGTTATATGTATCCCACCGGCGTGCCATGTCATCCACCGTCCGGGCTGAAGTCGGCGGTCCGAATGTCGTGTCGCGCCAGAGGACGAAATCGGACGGGGTTTGAATATGGGCGGGGCGCCAAGTCCCTTCGGGCTCTGAAATGAACATCGAGATGATCAAAGCCGCTGCCGTGCGGTTGAAGGGTCATGCCCTGCGCACGCCGTTCCTGACCTCGTCTTTCGTGGATGCGATCGCCGGGCGCCGCGTATATCTGAAACCCGAGGTTTTACAACACACGGGTTCGTTCAAGTTCCGGGGCGGCTGGTCGGCGGTTTCTTCTCTCTCGGAGGCGGCCTTGAGGGTGGGCGTCATCGCCTTTTCCTCGGGAAACCATGCCCAAGGCGTGGCGATGGCGGCCAGGGCGCATGGTGCGCCCGCCGTGATCGTGATGCCGGCCGATGCGCCGGAGATGAAGATCGGCAACACGCGCGCGCTTGGGGCCGAAGTGATGTTCTACAACCGAACCGACAGGGAAAGCCGCGAAGAGATCGGCGCGAGACTCGTTCGCGAGTTGGGTCTGACGCTGATCAAGCCCTATGACGAACCACTGGTGATTGCAGGTCAGGGCACCACGGGGCTCGAAATCGTCGAACAGGCCGCTGAGGCCGGGGTCGGGGCGGCGGACGTTCTGGTCTCTTGCGGCGGTGGCGGCCTGACCTCGGGCATTGCCCTGGCATTGGAGGCCGGAGCGCCGCGATTGAGGGCGCGCCCGGTCGAACCGGAAGAGTTCGACGATGTCACCCGGTCGCTGGCCTCCGGCAGGGTCGAGATCAACGCGCGCAGTTCCGGTTCGCTTTGCGATGCGATCATCACGCCCAAGCCCGGCAATCTCACCTTTCCGATCATGCGGCGCCTGTGCGGCCCCGGCATCGTGGTCTCGGAAGAGGATTGCCTGCGCGCCATGGCTGTGGCCTTCACCCGGCTGAAACTCGTGCTGGAACCTGGTGGCGCGGTCGCTCTGGCCGCCGCGCTTTTCCATGGCGACCAGATCGAAGGAGATGATGTGATCGTCGTTGCCTCCGGTGGAAACGTCGATCCGGAAATCTTCCGGATGGCGCTCGACAAATACAAGGATACCGTGTGAGAAACTTCATGATCGCCGGTATCGATATCGGACATGCCAAGCGGTGCGACATGCCCGTCGCTCGACGCGGCGGGACATCTCGATCGCCTATATCCGCATCGCATTTCGCGACCACCGGCCGCGGGAAAGACCGGTTTCGAAACCATCAGCGCAAGACGCATTGCGCGGCCAGGGCGAAAGCGAAGGCCCGTTCGGAACGACATATGGGCTCGGTGTCCCCGACGACATGCTTCCCCCTGGTCGATGACAGACGGGGCCGGACAGTTTGCCCGCGGATTGCATCCGTCGCCCGCTTCACCGCCATTCGCGCGTCTTCGCATTGCCGGAGGATTCAGTTACAATGACCAAACCCTGCATCATCTGCGTGGCAATCACGGGCTCGGTCCCACGTAAGGAGCACAATCCCGCCGTGCCGATCTCGATCGACGAACAGATCGAAAGCACGCAGGAAGCATTCGAAGCCGGCGCCTCGATTGCCCATTGCCACGTGCGCAACGCGGACCAGACACCAACCTCGGATCCTGGAAAATTCGCGCGTCTGCTGGAAGGTATCCGGAAACATTGCCCCGGCATGATCGTTCAGTTGTCAACCGGGGGTCGCTCGGGCAGCGGCAGGGAACGCGGCGGGATGCTGCCGCTGCGACCGGACATGGCGTCGCTGTCGGTAGGATCCAACAACTTTCCCACCCGGGTTTACGAAAACAGTCCCGACCTGATAGATTGGCTGGCCGGCGAAATGCTGACCTACGACATCAAGCCGGAGATCGAAGCCTTCGATCTCAGCCATATCTGGCAGGCGGTGGAGATGGTTCGGGATGGACGGTTGAAAGGCCCACTCTACATACAGTTCGTGATGGGCGTGAAAAACGCCATGCCCGCAGACAGGCCGACATTCGACTTCTACATCGAGACGCTGAAGCGCATCGCGCCGGATGCGCAATGGTGCGGTGCGGGCATCGCCCGAAATCAGATCGCCGTGAACGAATGGTCCATCGCGGCGGGCGGGCACACCCGCACCGGGCTGGAGGACAATATACGGCTGGACCGCGACACCCTGGCCCCATCGAACGCCGCCTTGGTCAAACGCACCGTCGAACTTTGCGCGAAATACGACCGCCCCGTCGCCACGTGGCGACAGACGCGGGCGCTTCTGGGACTGGCGCCTTGACGACGATCAGCGTTTTCGACAGCACAATCTACCGCGATCTGTTCCATGATGCCGAGATCGGACAGATTTTTTCGGACGCCGCCGAGATTCGGGCGATGCTGTGCGTCGAAGGCGCGCTGGCCGCCGCTCAAGGCAGCTTGGGGGTGATCCCTGAAACCTCGGCCGCCGCGATTCGTCGCGCGTGTCTCGATGCGCGGATCGATCCCGCGGCGCTGACACGCGGCACGGGGCGAAGCGCGGTCTGCGTGCCCGCACTGGTCGCCGCCTTGCGCGAGAAGATCGGCGATCCCCAACTCGCCCAGCACGTCCATTGGGCAGCGACCTCACAGGACATCATCGATACCGGGCTCATGATACGACTGCGGCAAGTGCTGGCGATTTACGATACGCGTCTCGTAACCCTGCTGAAAGGTTTGGGAGAACTGGCGCGCATCCATGCCGAACTGCCGATGGCCGCGCGCACCTGGGCGCAAGTGGCCACGCCCACGAGTTTCGGGGCCATCGCCGCCGGTTGGGGCCGGCCGTTTCTATCGCATCGCGTGCGGCTCGATCAGTTGCGCCCCAGGCTTTTGCAGGTCAGCCTGTCCGGAGCCTCCGGCACGCTCAGCGCCATGGGCGAGCGCGGACCGGCCATTCGTACCGCTTTGGCAGAAGGACTGGGTTTGGCCGATCCCGCACGGTCCTGGCACAGCGCCCGCGAGGGGCTGGCCGAATTCGCCGCCTGGCTGACCGCCGTTTCCGGAAGCCTCGCCAAGATGGGCGCAGATCTGATCGGAATGACTCAGGGCGGAATTGAGGAAGTGGCGCTCGGCTCTGTCGGCGGTTCGTCGACGATGCCGCAGAAAACCAACCCGGTGCTGCCCAACCTGCTGGTGGCCCTGGCCGGACATACGGCGGCGTTGAATTCCCCGATGCAGACCGCACTGGTCCATCGGCAGCAGCGCGATGGCGCCGCCTGGATGCTGGAATGGATGGCCTTGCCCCAGATGTGCATGGCGGTGGCACGCGCCCTGACCGCCGCGACGGAACTCGCGGGCAGCATGAGGCCCGATCCGCATAACATGCGGGCATCGATCGATGGCGGATTCGGTCTGATCTACGCGGAGGCGCTTTGCTTCGCGCTTGCAGATCACATGCCGCGCCCCGAAGCGCAGACACGGGTAAAATCCCTCTGCACCGAGGCGCGCGAGACGGGAACATCCCTGGCCGATCTCGTCAGGCGCGACTTTCCCGATCTTGACGTCGAAACGGTTTTCCGCGCCGAGGCGCAACTCGGCGTCGCCCCGGAAGAGGCGCACGCTTTCGCCGAACGCATTCAGGGGCTTTAACATCGGCAGGGTTCCGAATATGTCTCGGCCGTCGCCCCAGCGGTCCCATATGGTTTGAAAGGCCCCCCGATGCGCCGTCTTCCTATCGTTTTCATCCTCATCACACTGGTCATCGACGCAATGGGCATCGGATTGATCCTGCCGGTCATGCCCGATCTGATCCAGGACGTGAATGGCGGCGATTTGGCACAAGCGGCGGTCTGGGGCGGCATATTGTCCACCAGTTTCGCGG
>JBCCVK010000250.1:0-4365 GCA_039195495.1 Pseudomonadota bacterium | reverse complement strand
CTCGTCGTCCCATCCCCGCATCCGGCGAGAAATCCGATGCGTCGGTCGGGCCCGACCCGGAAAGGGACAGACGGCCCCGAAAAAAAAAGAATATACGTGCGGGGCATGTGAAATTCGCCGGCCATGGGGGCGAATTCCTGGTTTTCTTCCGTTCAGCAGTGCATATATTCCGCATCATGACGGTTAAGGCTCATCCCCCACCCCCGCCGCTGTCGCACAGCGTCCCGCCCCTCGCATTCGATGTTTCTTAGCCACCTCTGAACGTGTCTTCTGGCACGATAATTTTTCAGAAAAGGCCCGGTGCCAGACAGACGACAGCTGGGAAGACCAGGGAAATGATCAAATGACCAAACCCGCCGAATTGGACCGTGTTCTGATCTTTGACACCACATTGCGCGATGGCGAGCAATCGCCCGGTGCCACGATGACCCATGACGAAAAGCTGGAAATCGCCGGGCTTCTGGACGAAATGGGCGTCGACGTGATCGAGGCCGGCTTCCCGATCGCTTCGGAAGGCGATTTCAAGGCCGTCACCGAAATCGCCAAACGCTCTGAAGATGCGGTGATCTGCGGGCTGGCGCGGGCGAGCATCAAAGACATCGACTGCTGCTGGCAGGCGGTGAGACATGCCAAACAGCCGCGTATCCATACTTTCATCGGGACCTCGCCGCTGCATCGCGCCATTCCCGACCTGACTCAGGACGCGATGGCCGAGCGCATCTACGATACCGTCACCCATGCGCGCAACCTTTGCGACAATGTGCAGTGGTCGCCCATGGACGCGACGCGGACCGAATGGGATTATCTGGCACGTGTCGTCGAAATCGCGATCAAGGCGGGCGCGACGACGATAAACATCCCCGACACCGTGGGGTACACCGCTCCCATGGAAAGTGCCGATCTGATCCGCCGCCTGATCGCCGCGGTGCCCGGTGCGGATGAGGTCGTCTTCGCCATTCACTGTCATAATGATCTGGGCATGGCGACCGCCAACGCGCTGGCTGCCGTGCAGGGCGGTGCCCGCCAGATCGAATGCACGATCAATGGCCTGGGAGAACGCGCAGGCAATACCGCGCTCGAAGAGGTGGTGATGGCGCTGAAGGTCCGCGATGACATCATGCCTTATCGCACCGGGATCGATTCGACGAAAATCACCCATATCAGCCGCCGGGTGGCGGCGGTCAGCGGTTTTCCGGTCCAGTTCAACAAAGCCATCGTCGGCAAGAACGCGTTCGCGCATGAATCCGGCATCCATCAAGACGGGATGCTGAAGAACGCGGAAACGTTCGAGATCATGCGACCGGCGGATGTGGGTCTGAAGGAAACCAACCTGGTCATGGGCAAGCATTCAGGCCGGGCCGCCTTGCGATCCAAGCTGAAGGATCTCGGGTTCAGGCTGCTCGACAATCAGCTCAACGAGGTATTCGTAAGATTCAAGGCGCTCGCCGATCGCAAGAAGGAAATATATGACGATGATCTGATCGCGTTGGTGCAGGACGAGGCGATCAACGCCGGAAACGATCATATCCAAGTCAAGTTCCTGCGAGTGATCTGCGGCACCGCCCCCCCCCAGTCGGCGGACCTGATCCTGGAGATCGACGGCGAGGATCATCGGGCGACCGCTCAAGGTGATGGCCCGATCGACGCCGCGTTCAACGCCGTCAGAAAAGTGGTTTCCCACGATGCGCATCTGCAGCTCTATCAGGTGCATGCCGTAACCGAAGGAACGGGCGCCCAGGCCACGGTCAGTGTGCGGATAGAAGAGCATGGCCAGATCTTCACCGGACAATCGACGGATACCGACACGGTCGTCGCTTCGGTCAAAGCATATGTTCACGCCTTGAACCGGCTTGTGGTGCGGCGCCAAAAGGTTTGGAGCGATCTCCCCGAAATCAGTTACAGGGACGTTCCCTGAACATCCGGGGCGTTTTGCGCGACGGCGCAGGCTTTTTCCCGACACCGGTCACACGGCGGATATGGATACCATCCAAGGGCTGGAAACCGTAAAACAAGCGAGAATGCGCTGATTCGGCCCTCCATCCCCCTTTGACCGCAAGTGTCAGATGCCTATAAGGCGTGATGTTCCACACCCGAGGCTCGGATCGGAATCAAACGGGAATCAGACGGAAAGTCATCATATGGCCGATTTTGCAGGGCTGTTCTCATCGGATATGGCGATCGATCTTGGGACAGCGAACACGCTCGTCTATGTAAAGAGCAAAGGGATCATCCTGAATGAACCTTCGGTGGTGGCCTATCACGTCAAGGACGGTCGTAAGCAGGTTCTCGCCGTTGGTGAGGATGCCAAGCTCATGCTGGGCCGCACGCCCGGTTCCATCGAGGCCATCCGTCCGATGCGTGAGGGTGTGATCGCGGATTTCGACGTGGCCGAAGAGATGATCAAGCACTTCATTCGCAAGGTGCATCGCCGAACCACGTTCACCAAACCCAAAATCATCGTTTGCGTTCCGCATGGCGCAACTCCGGTCGAGAAACGCGCGATCCGTCAATCGGTTCTATCCGCGGGCGCACGTCGCGCGGGCCTGATCGCGGAACCTATCGCGGCAGCCATCGGCGCAGGCATGCCGATCACCGATCCGACAGGCAATATGGTCGTCGATATCGGTGGCGGCACCACAGAGGTGGCGGTGCTGTCCTTGGGCGACATCGTCTATGCCCGCTCGGTGCGGGTGGGCGGTGATCGCATGGACGAGGCGATCATCAGCTATCTTCGGCGTCAGCAAAACCTGCTGATCGGCGAAAGCACGGCCGAACGGATCAAAACCTCGATCGGCACGGCCCGGATGCCCGACGATGGACGCGGCGCGTCGATGCAAATTCGCGGGCGCGATCTGTTGAACGGGGTCCCGAAGGAAACCGACATTAACCAAGCGCAAGTGGCCGAAGCCCTGTCAGAGCCGGTCCAGCAGATTTGCGAGGCCGTTATGACCGCGCTGGAGGCGACCCCACCCGATCTGGCGGCGGATATCGTTGATCGTGGGGTCATGCTGACCGGCGGCGGCGCCCTTCTGGGAGAGCTGGATCTGGCCTTGAGAGAGCAGACCGGTCTGTCCATCTCGGTGGCGGATGAGACGTTGAATTGCGTGGCGCTCGGGACCGGAAGGGCTTTGGAGTATGAAAAACAGCTCCGCCATGTGATAGACTATGAAAGCTGAAAGATCAGTCGAACCCCCAAGAAGGCTTTGCCGTGGCAAAGGATCGAGCATCGGATATGAATTACGCTGGCCCGATTCGCCGCATCGCGATCGGGTTTCTGGTATTGGCGCTTTTGACCATCTTTCTGGTCTGGCGTATCGACAGCCCGCGTGTTGAACGGCTTCGCGCCAACCTGATAGATCAGATCGTTCTCAATCTCGACTGGGCTCTGACCCCGATTACCAGACTGGCGCGCATGGTCGACGATTTTCAGTCCTATGCCAGAATCTATGAACAGAACCAGGAATTGCGGCGAGAACTTCAGCAGATGAAAGCGTGGAAGGAGGCCGCGCTGCAGCTTGAACAGAAAAACGCGCGTTTGCTGGATCTCAACAACGTTCGTCTCGATCCCAAGTTTTCGTACGTGACCGGGGTGGTGATGGCGGACAGCGGGTCGCCGTTTCGGCGGTCCTTGCTGCTGAATGTCGGCCAACGTGATGGGATCATGGATGGTTGGGCCACGATGGACGGATTGGGCCTGGTCGGTCGGATCTCCGGTGTGGGCAAGGCCACCTCGCGCGTGATACTGGTGACCGACACCAACAGCCGCATACCGGTGACGATCCAGCCGTCCGGGCAGCACGCCCTGCTTGTCGGTGATACGACACTCGCTCCGCCGATTGAATTCCTGGAAAAGACCGAACTCGTAAGACCGGGCGATCGCGTCGTCACATCGGGGGAGGGGGGGGTGTTCCCGGCCGGTCTGCTGGTTGGGCAGGTTGCTTTGGGCACGGATCGCCGGCTGCGGATAAGGCTGTCGGCCGATTACGAGCGCTTGGAGTTTCTGCGCGTGATACGAAGCCATTCGGCGGAAAGCATCGACGATGCGGGCCAGCTGATCATCGATGCGCGGCCACCGCCGTCTTCGGTCAGGGCGCGGGCGGGCGAGGCCATGACCGATGGCTGACAGGGCGAGCGGGACGATCTGGGTTTTTCGCGGATTATTTCTGACGCTCGCGACGGGTCTCGTGTTTTTGCGCCTGCTCCCGCTCGGCGATGGCGCCCCGGGCTGGCCCGGACCTGACATATTGACCTGTCTGATCTTCGCCTGGGTGATACGCCAGCCGGATTACGTGCCGGTGATCGCGATTGCGGCGGTTGTCCTGACCACGGATTTTCTGTTCGTGCGGCCACCGGGCCCCTGGACCG
>JBCCVK010000249.1:0-4365 GCA_039195495.1 Pseudomonadota bacterium | reverse complement strand
GTCGCTTCCAAGCGACAGAGCGACCGTATCCGCGACAATAAACGCGCGACACCCTGGCTGCGGAAAAAACCGGACACGCAAGCCCGGTGAAGGGGGCCAAGTTTCCCCGAAGTGATTTCAGATCAAGATCATGTCTCCAGCCGGGTCTTGAGCTGCGGATGGCAGTCACTCAGACATTATCATAGCCAGTATGCGCATCATGACGGATCCGGCGAACGCTGTCCGCTGCGGCCCTGGCGCTTCCGGCCGGAATTGCGATGTGACCTGGAAGCATCGGCGGATCGTGTTGAAGACCGTGGGCGGCTTTGACGGTGAGTTTGGGGGGCGGGAGAAGCAGCGCCAAAGGCCGCGTCATCACGGATTTCCAGATATTCGCGGCAAGCGCGGCTGCCAACCTGCCGTTGATTTCTCGGCCTACCGCCTGTTTGAGTTTCCGCTGTCCGTTTCCGGCATCAACGGGCGACGGCCTGGCATTGTTCAAGCGCCTGCGTTGTGGATTGTAGAATATCCCGATGCGGTCGAACAGGCTTCCCCACCCCTTCACGCGCCGGACAGCCGCGCCGCCCGATCCGTTTCGGAACGCGTTTCAACGGACCGAATCCGACCGTCGATATATTCACTCGGCGGCGGCGACCGTCATCTTTCCGGTTCGCTTGGCTTTGATACGATCTTCGATTTCATCCCGGAAGTGGCGGATCAGCCCCTGTATCGGCCAAGCCGCCGCATCTCCCAAAGCGCAGATCGTGTGGCCTTCGACCTGTTTGGTGACATCCAGAAGCATGTCGATTTCTTCGATCTCGGCGGTGCCCTGCATCAGACGCTCCATGACGCGCATCATCCATCCCGTGCCTTCACGGCAGGGCGTGCATTGACCACAGCTTTCGTGTTTGTAGAATTTCGACAACCGCCAGATCGCCTTGATCACATCGGTGTCCCGATCCATCACGATCACCGCCGCCGTGCCCAGGCCCGACCCTTGCCCGCGCAGCCAGTCGAAGTCCATGATCGCGTCCTCGGCGATAGCCGCGGGCAGCAATGGCACCGACGATCCGCCGGGAATGATCGCCTTGAGGGACTTCCAGCCACCGCGAATGCCACCACAATGGCGATCGATCAACTCCTTGAACGGGATCGACATCTCTTCCTCGACGACGCAGGGGCTGTTCACGTGGCCGCTGATCGCGAAAAGCTTGGTCCCGGTATTGTTCGGGCGACCGTAGCCGGCGAACCATTCGGCCCCTCGGCGCAGGATGGTCGGCACGACGGCGATGGATTCCACATTGTTCACCGTGGTCGGGCAGCCATAAAGGCCGACCCCCGCGGGGAATGGCGGTTTCATGCGCGGCATGCCCTTTTTGCCTTCGAGACTTTCCAACAACGCCGTTTCCTCGCCGCAGATATAGGCGCCGGCACCATGGTGGAGATACAGATCGAAATCCCAACCCGACCCGGCGGCATTCCTGCCGATCAAGCCGGCATCATAAGCCTCGTCGATGGCGCGCTGCAGGGCTTCCCTCTCGCGAATGTATTCGCCACGGATGTAGATGTAACAGGTATGCGCCCCTATTGCGAAGGACGCGATCAAGCAGCCTTCGATCAATGTATGCGGATCGTGCCGCATGATCTCGCGATCCTTGCAGGTGCCGGGCTCGGATTCGTCGGCATTGACCACCAGATAAGCGGGACGCCCGTCGCTTTCCTTAGGCATGAAGGACCATTTCAAACCGGTGGGAAAGCCCGCCCCGCCCCGCCCGCGCAGACCCGATGCCTTCATCGTATCGACGATTTGCGCACGGCCCCTCTGGATAATGCGCGCGGTATCGTCCCAGTGCCCGCGCGCCTTGGCACCCGCCAAGGTGCGGTCATGCATGCCGTAAAGATTGGTGAAAATCCGATCCTGATCCTTCAGCATCCTGCCATCATCCTTTGCTGTCTCAGCGTGGCCGCCGGCTTTAAACGATATCCGGCACGATCCGGATGCAAGTCATCGCCATCGAAGGATCCGAAGACGCGGCAAAGGCCGCAACCCACCAACGGGCGGCGACATATCCCAAATCCCTGGACTGACGTATCATCACCATACTCCCGCCGGCTTATCCTTGGACAGACACCGCACCGCTCTGAGCCAGTTTGTCTAACGCCCGGCGCGCCTCGAGGACTCCGTTCCTTTTCCGTCGACCAAGAGCCTGGCTTGATCGACCCATGCATCGCGGGTGGCGCGGCCCTTGAAACCTGCGAGATTTTCATCCATCCAGGCGACGTCTTCGGCCGACCATTGCGCGATCTGGTCGAGGTGGAAAAAGCCCAGCTCGTTCAATAGTTTCTCAAGTTTCGGACCGATCCCCTTGATCGCTTTCAGATCGCCGGGTCCGGATTCGCGCGGAGCCTTCAAGATGCGCGGCTTCTTCCGGTCGGCCGCCGTGGCGGACGGGCGCCGCCCATCTTGCGCCGCAGGGGGAACGCCCCCCGCATTCCCCGGGACGGCCGGCGATATCTCGGTCCCGTCGATGCGCTTGATCGTGTCGCCCGCATCCACGGCCAGTTGCACCGAAGCGTTGTACTGCATTCTGCGGGCGGCATATTCGCTCAGGCTGGTCAGGCCGGTCCGCGGCTCCGAGGCGTGGCGGCCATTCTGCGGCCCTGGCACCGGCACCTTGCCCGCCGACAAATCGGCCAGCAGAAGGCGCAATCGCTCCGCCGTCAGATCTTCATAATAATCCTTGCCGATTTGAACCATCGGTGCGTTGGCGCATGCCCCCAGACACTCGACTTCTTCCCAGCTGAGCTTGCCATCGGCGCTCGGCGTCCCGGGCTTTTCGGCGATCATTTCCCGGCAGACGTCCACCAGAGCCTCGGCCCCGCAGATCATGCAGCTTGTCGTGCCGCAAATCTGGACATGCGCCACCGATCCAACCGGTCGCAGTTGGAACATGAAATAGAAGGTCGCCACCTCCAGCGCTCGGATATACGCCATGCCCAGCATTTCGGCGATATGCTCGATCGCAGGGCGCGTCACCCATCCTTCCTGCTCCTGCGCCCTCCATAGAAGAGGAATGATCGCGCTGGCCTGCCGGCCCTTGGGGTATTTGGCGATCTGGGCTTCGGCCCACTGCTGATTCGCGAGCGTGAACGCAAAGCTTTCGGGCTGCTGGTGATGAAGGCGGCGCAGCATGAATTCACTCCGTAAAGAAAGGCATTCCGGGTCGAGCCAGAAGACCGAAGCTGAACAACGCGACAAGAACGCCGTAAAACAGGGCCAGCACGACCAGGCCCGACAGAATGCCCAGCGGATAGGCCAGCGACACCGAATTCACCCGGCGTGCAACCATGATCGCGGTCGAGAAGGCAGAGCACAGGACGAGTAACGGAACGAGAAGTGCCAGTGCCATCAGCGGTCCACATCGCCGAAAACGATGTCCATCGTGCCGATGATCGCCGAAACATCGGCCAGTTGATGGCCCTTGGCGACGTAATCCATGGCCTGCAAGTGCAAATAACCCGGTGCGCGCAGTTTGACCCTGTAGGGTTTGTTGGTTCCATCGGCGACCAGATACACGCCGAACTCGCCCTTGGGGGCTTCGATGGCGGCATAAATCTGACCCTCGGATACATGAAAGCCCTCGGTGTAAAGCTTGAAGTGATGGATCAACGCCTCCATCGAGCGCTTCATCTCGCCGCGTTTCGGCGGGGTCAGCTTCCCGCGTGCCAGCACATCCCCCTTTTCGAGCCTGAGTTTGGCGACGGCTTGCCGGATGATCTTGAGGCTTTCGCGCATTTCCTGCATCCGGCAGAGATAACGGTCGTAACAGTCACCGTTCTTGCCCACCGGGATCTGAAAGTCGAACTCGTCATAACATTCATAGGGCTGCGCGCGGCGCAAATCCCAGGCAAGCCCGGAGCCACGCACCATCACGCCCGAAAATCCCCAGTCCTGGATGTCCTGCTCGGTGACGATGCCAATGTCGACGTTACGCTGTTTGAAGATGCGGTTTTCGGTCAGAAGCCCGTCTATGTCGTCGAGGGTGCGGGGAAATTCGCTGGCCCAGACACCGATATCCTCGATCAGATCGTCCGGCAGATCCTGGTGCACCCCGCCCGGCCGGAAATAGGCGGCGTGCAGCCGCGCACCACAGGCCCGCTCATAAAAGATCATGAGCTTTTCGCGCTCCTCGAACCCCCAAAGCGGCGGGGTCAGCGCGCCCACATCCAGCGCCTGCGTGGTGACATTGAGCAAATGGTTCAGAATTCTACCGATTTCCGAATATAACACGCGGATCAGGCTGGCGCGGCGCGGCACCTCGGTGCCGGTCAGCCGTTCGATCGCCAGACACCAGGCATGTTCCTGATTCATCGGTGCCACATAGT
>JBCCVK010000248.1:0-4397 GCA_039195495.1 Pseudomonadota bacterium | reverse complement strand
AGGTCTGGGGGTAGCAACCGTTGGTCTGGGCTTTTATATATGGCGGTAAGCAACCCTTCGACATGGCCTTTCCCTTCGCCCCGCGCGCCGGTATACCGACGCGGCAAACGAGACAATGGACGCAAATCCGATGCCCCACCAGTCCAAATCCGATTTCATGCGCGTGATGGTCGAGCGCGGTTTCCTGGCCGACTGCACCGATCTCCAGGCCCTGGACGAAGCGCTGATAAAAGGTCCGGTGCCCGGCTACATCGGGTTCGACGCCACGGCCAGGTCGCTGCATGTGGGCAGCCTGATTCAGATCATGATGCTGCGATGGCTGCAAAGAACCGGACACAAGCCTATCGTTCTGATGGGGGGCGGCACGACGAAGGTGGGCGATCCCAGCTTTCGCGACGACGCGCGGCCGCTGATGACGCCCGAACAGATCGCAACCAACATCGAAGGCATCCGCCAGGTCTTTTCGCGCTACGTCACCTTCGGCGACGGACCGGGCGACGCGATCATGGTCGACAACGCCGAATGGTTGGACGGTCTCGACTATCTGCAATTCCTGCGCGACATCGGTCGGCATTTCTCGGTCAATCGGATGCTGTCGTTCGAAAGCGTCAAATCGCGCCTGGAACGGGGACAAAGCCTCAGCTTTCTCGAATTCAACTATATGATCCTGCAAGCCTACGACTTCCTGGAACTGAATCGCCGTCACGGGTGTCTGCTGCAGATGGGCGGCTCGGATCAATGGGGCAACATCGTCAACGGAATCGATCTGACCCGCCGGGTGCTGGAGCACGACCTCTACGGTCTCACCTCGCCGCTTCTGACCACCTCGGACGGCCGGAAAATGGGCAAGAGCCGGAATGGCGCCGTTTGGCTGAATGCCGACATGAGCAGCCCTTACGCATTCTGGCAGTTCTGGCGCAACACGGCGGATGCCGATGTGGGCCGGTTTCTGAAACTTTACACCGAACTGCCTTTGGAGGAATGTGAACGTCTCGGCGCGCTGCGGGACGCCGAAATCAACGCCGCCAAGATCCGCCTGGCCAGCGCGGTCACGACCCTGGCCCATGGGGCGCAAGCGGCAGAGGCGGCGGCGGCAACCGCGCGCGAGGTTTTCGAGAACGGCGGCATTGGCGGGGATCTGCCGACTCTGACGCTGAAGGCGACGGAAATCGGCGACGGGATTTCGGTGGTGCAATTGATCGTGCGTTCGGGCCTCGTCAGTTCGGGGAAGGAGGCGAAACGCCTCATCGCCGACAAAGGCGCCCGTCTGAACGACGCGGTGCTGATCGATGCGGGGCGGCTGCTGACCGCCGACGAACTGGCCGAGCCGATCAAGCTGAGCGCCGGCAGGAAACGCCATGCCCTGGTACGGCTTGCCGAATGATTACACCCGCGGCGCGTGCCGGCCGAATCCCGCACCGCCGGGGATCTCATGGGGTCGGAGGGGGTCTCAGCATCCACTCACCCTCCGGGTGGAAAGCATGGAACGCGAAGGCGAACATGACATCGTGCGGCAGATCGATCCCGGTTCCGGCCCTTTTCACGCGGATGGTACCGACATCGCGCGATCGGGCGATGGAGGCGCCGTCCAGCGCCGAGGACTGCCCATCGGTCCAAGTGATGGTGACGCCGGCTTCGGTGATCTCGCCCGCGCGGGCCAGACGCGCCATCGGCCAGGCGCGTTCCCCCACCTTCACCACGCGCGCAAGCGGCTCGATCCCGTGCGGGGGCGGCTCACCGTCGTAAAGGAAGGGACGCGCAGACCGATCGTATCCCACATAGGGGTTGCGGCCATAGCGGCGGCCATGGTCGGGTTCATCCATCACCAGGCCGCCGGGATTGCGGTCCTTGAACTCGGCCCAGCTTTCCATCCATGTGGGCAGCTGTTTCAGCATATCGCCGGTGTGATGGCCGACGATCCCCTCACCGGTGGCCTGCTGCCACCAACTTTCGGTCTCGCGATCGTACATCACCATGTCCGAGTTGCGCAGCTTGCCCGAGACGCCGAAATGACGCAATTCACCCGCGACCCGTCGATCAAACGTGATGCCGGAGTTGCATAAAGGACAGAAGGTCACCGCCACCGGCACGCCGCCGACGGTATCGTTCACGATCTCATGCCAGATGAGATAGCGGATCGGATAAGCCCGCGGCACCGCGGTTCCGATCTCGACCGCGATCACGGGCTCGCGCGCGCCGATGCGGGTTTCCCGATCCGCTGGGATGAACGGGGGCGCCGACAGGGCCGGAATGCCGTCCTTGGGCGGACCGCCCGACAGGATTTCGGCGAACGCGACGGCCGATTTCGAAAAATCCGTGCGCGGCCATTCATATTTCCATAAACCCGGATCGGCCGCCGCCAGTCCTGCGAAAAGGACGGCGGCGATACCCGGGATCGAGAAGCGAAGCAACATGCCGGAACCCTCCCTCGTATCGCCACCAGGATGGCAGGGCCCTTCGCCATTGCGAAAGCCCCCTTCACGCGGGTGTGTCCGACCGTCACTTGATGACGGTGACCTTCACCATGTGATCGGGCGCACCGACGATGGCGCCGTTCGGTCCCGCACCGCGCTTGATGGCGTCGACCACCTCCATGCCCTGGGAAACCCGGCCGACGACGGTATATTGTCCGTTCAGGAACGGACCATCCTCGAACATGATGAAAAACTGGCTGTTGGCCGAGTCCGGGTTCTGCGCCCGCGCCATGCCCACGACGCCGCGTTCGTAACCGATATCCGAGAATTCGGCCGGCAGATCGGCCCGGTCGGAGCCGCCCCGCCCGGCCAAACGCATGTCGCCGCCCAGCTTTCCGAAACGGACATCGCCCGTCTGCGCCATGAAACCGTCGATCACGCGATGAAACACCACCCCGTCATAGGTCCCTTCGGCGGCCAGGGTGGTAATCCGCTCAACATGTTTCGGAGCCACGTCCTCGAGCAGGTCGATGACGATGACGCCGTTGGCTTCTCCCGCCACCTCGATCTGAAGACCGATGGCCGACGCGGGGCCGGCGGCCATCATCATCGCCAAAGTCAACGCAAGATCGCGCCGCGATCGCCCCCCGGTCACGCCCCCCCTCCCGCGCGCGCTTCGACGGTCCGGCGCAAAATAGGGAAACGGTATCGTGGAAAGGGTGGTCCAAGGGTCTCGTCGTTCCCCAAGTCGATCGAGACGGCGGTCCCGCGGTGCTTGATCTCGGCCATCTGGTTCTCCTTCGTGCTTCGGCGCGCACATTAGGCCGCAAGACCGGATAGGGAAAGCGCGAATGCTTGACCGCCGTTTTCAAATGGGGTCTCAAGGAGGCGCCCATCACCTTGCAGGAGACCGACCATGCCCTGGAACACCCTGGATGACATCGATCTGAAGGGTAAACGGGTGCTGACCCGCGTCGACGTCAACGTGCCGGTAGAGAACGGAAAGGTCACGGACACCACACGGATCGATCGGATCGCGCCCACGATCAAGGACATACAGGCCAAGGGCGGCCTGCCGGTGCTGGTGGCGCATTTCGGCCGTCCCAAAGGTAAGGCGACGCCCGCGCTGTCGCTGCGCGTGGTCGTGCCCGCGCTCGAACGGGCGTTGGCACAGCAGGTAACGTTCGTCGAACGCGACTATGGCGCGGCAACGGCGGCGATGCGGCCGGGCGACGTGATCCTGATGGAAAACGTGCGTTTCGCACCGGGAGAAGAGGCGAACGATCCCGGCTTCGCCGGACGGCTGGCGGGAATCGCCGATGTCTACTGCAACGACGCGTTTTCAGCGGCGCACCGGGCCCATGCCTCGACCACGGGGGTGGCCTATCTCCTGCCCGCCTGTGCCGGGCGGCTGATGCAGGCCGAGCTGCGGGCGCTGGAAAAGGCCCTGAGCCGTCCAACGCGGCCCGTCGCGGCGGTGGTGGGTGGAGCGAAGGTATCGACCAAACTGGAACTCCTGGGCAATCTGGTGAACAAGGTCGATCATCTGGTGATCGGCGGCGGCATGGCCAACACCTTTCTCGCGGCGCGGGGAATCGATGTGGGCAAGTCGCTGGCCGAGCATGACATGACCGACACGGCCGCCGACATCGTGCGGAAGGCCAAGATGGCAGGCTGCGCCATCCACCTGCCGCCGGACGTGGTCGTGGCGCGCGAATTCAAGGCCGGCGCGGCAAGCACGGTGACACCCAGCGCCGAATGCCCCGCCGACGCGATGATCCTGGATGCGGGCCCCGCGGCCGTGGCGGCCATCGGCGCGGTGTTGGAGGGATGCAAAACGCTGATCTGGAACGGCCCGCTGGGCGCCTTCGAGATCCCGCCATTCGACACCGCAACCGTCGCCGCCGCCCGCGAGGCCGCGCGCTTGACCGAGGCCGGAACGCTGGTGTCGGTGGCCGGTGGCGGGGATACCGTGGCCGCCCT
>JBCCVK010000247.1:0-4411 GCA_039195495.1 Pseudomonadota bacterium | reverse complement strand
GGAAGGCGCGGACGCCTCTCAACCGGCGAGAATTTTGGCGATGCGCGGCGCGAAATAGGTCAGGATACCATCGCAACCGGCACGTTTGAACGCCAGCAGACTTTCCTTCATAACGTTTTCGCCGTCGATCCAGCCGCGGGCGGCGGCAGCTTCGATCATCGCGTATTCCCCGGAGACCTGATAGGCGAACAGCGGTGCGCCGAATGTTTCTTTCGCCCGGCGGCAGATGTCCAGATAGGGCAGGCCGGGCTTGACCAGGATCATATCCGCCCCTTCCGCAAGATCGCGTTCGATCAAACGCAGCGCTTCGTCAGAATTGCCGGGATCCATCTGATAAGTTTTCTTGTCCCCTTTTAAGGCGCCGGTGGCCCCCACGGCGTCGCGGAACGGGCCGTAAAATGCGCTGGCGTATTTGGCCGCATAGCTGAGAATGGCGACATCGTCATGACCCTCGGCCTCCAGCGCATCGCGTATGGCGCCAATCCGGCCATCCATCATGTCAGACGGTCCGAGAATGTCGGCTCCCGCGGCCGCCTGGGCCAAAGCCATCTCGACAAGGGCGGCCACGCTCTCGTCGTTGGCGATCCGGCCATCGCGCACGATCCCGTCATGTCCGGCCGCATTGTAAGGATCCAGCGCCACATCGGTCATCACCGCGATCTCGGGCACCGCATCCTTGATGGCCCGCACCGCACGGTTGGAAAGGTTGTCGGGATTCCAGGCTTCTTCGCAATCCGCCGTTTTCAGCGACGACTCGGTATAGGGAAAAAGGCAGATCGCCGGAATGCCCAGCGACCGGGCTTCTTGCGCGGCGTCGACCGCGCGGTCGGCGCTGCGGCGGGGGGTTCCGGGCATCGAGGGGATCGGCTCTTCGATTTCGTTGCCGCTGCGCACGAAGATCGGCCAGATCAGGTCGTTGACCGTCAGCGTATGCTGCTGCTGAAGGGCACGCAGGGAAGCGGAGCCGCGCATGCGGCGCAACCGGGTACGGGGAAAGGGGGCGATGGTGGTGCGCATCGATCCTCCGGATGTGACCATTGATTTTTGCTGGCACGGAACGGTCAGAATCTCAAGGGTGGGAATCGCCGCCCCCGCGCAGTATTGTCCGCGAAAACCGCACGGGGGCGTTTGTCGTGACGGGTCTGACGATGGTTTCCGAAATGATCGACCTCAGGTCGTTTTCCAACCTCTGGTTCTGGATCATGCTGGCCGCGGCCTGGTTGGCGGCCAGCCGTCGCATCATCGGCGTACCGTTCGACATGATCACGCGGGCGCAAAGGGATCGTGGCAAGGCGCTGGATGATCTGATCGCGGTGACGAAAGCCAACGTGAACCGCATTCTTTACCTCGCCGACATGGCCGGTATCGCGATGATCGCCGCGATGTGTTTTTTGTTGACGTTCCTGGTGGGGATCGGGTTCTTTTACCATGTGGAATTCGCACAGGCGGTCTTTTTCGTGCTGCTGCCCATGCTGGCCGTCTGGTGGATGGGGGTGCGTACGGCGCGCCGCATCCGGATCGGGAACTGGGAGGGGGAAGAGGGGGAAGCCGCCTTGTTCCTTCTGCTGAAACGGCACAGATTGCGCATTCACATTCTGGGCGCGACGGCCATCGTCGCGACCGGTGTGTGGGGAACGCATTGGAATATGAGTCAGAGCGTGCTGTTCAATTGACATCACCGCACAGCACGGTAGGTCAGCGCCCATGATCGCCCATGGAACGATTACCCTCAGCGGCGCGCCGGAAGGGTTCGACGCCCATCTCGCCATCCAGGAACTGGATCGTGCCAACGGTCCGATCATACATGTGTTGCGCGACGACAAGCGTCTGGAGGCGATGCGCGCGGCGCTGTCGTTTTGGGATCCTGGCGCCGTCGTGCTGACGTTCCCGCCGTGGGATTGCTTGCCTTATGACCGCGTGTCTCCCAGGGCGGACGTATCGGCGGCGCGGATGTCCACGCTGTCGGCCTTGGCTGGTGGAATTGACGGACGGTTCATGGTTCTGACGACGATGACCGCGGCGACCCAGCGGATTCCGACCCGCGACCAGCTTGCGCGGTCGCGGTTTTCCGTCCGTGTCGGCAAACGCATCGATGAGCGGGCTTTACGCGATTTTCTCAAGCGCATGGGATTTGCACAGGCGCCCACGGTCATGGAACCCGGCGATTACACGATACGTGGCGGCATCATCGATATCTTTCCGTCAGGCGCGGCGGAACCTGTCCGTCTGGATCTCTTTGGCGATGTCGTGGACGGATTGCGGCGGTTCGATCCGGTCAGCCAGCGGACCACTGGGACGCTGACAGGGCTCGATCTCGCGCCGGCAGGCGAGATAATCCTGGATGAAGCCGCGACCACGCGCTTCCGGCGCGCCTATCGCATGGAATTCGGAACGGCGGGCACAGAGGATCCGCTTTACGCAGCGGTCAGTGCCGGACGCAAGCATCAAGGCAGCGAGCACTGGCTGCCCTTTTTTCATGAAAGGCTCGAAACGCTTTTCGACTATCTGCCGACGGCGCCGGTGCTGTTGGACGATCGACTTGCATCGGCACGGTCGGATCGCTGGAAGGTGATCGTCGATCAATACGAAGCGCGTAAGAGCGCGGCGACGCAGAAAAACCGTCTCGATACGATCTATAAACCCTGTCCGCCCGATTTGCTTTATCTGGACGACGCGGCCTTTCTGCGCGCTTTGAGCGACCGACGCGTCATCCAACTGTCGCAGTTGCCGCAACCCGTGGGTTTGGGCGTTCTGGATGCCGGCGGTCGGATAGGGCGAAACTTTTCCCCTGAACGGAATCAAGAAAATATCAGCCTTTTCAGCGCTCTGTCAGATCATATTCAGAAAATGCGTAAGGGTGGTCATGTGGTCGTCGCCTGTTATTCCGATGGCGCGCGCGCGCGGATGCGAGACGTGCTGGAGGAGCAGGGTCTGACCGATGCCAGATCGATTGACCATCTGCGCGACATGCCTGCAGGGAAGGGTGGATTTTTTCTTTCGGTCTGGGGGCTTGAGACCGGTTTCGAAAGCGCGGGACTGACCGTCATCTCCGAGCAGGATGTTCTGGGCGATCGCCTGGTCCAGGCGCCTCGAAGGAAACGCCGCGCCGATAATTTCCTGACCGAGGCGCAAAGCCTGAATCCTGGCGATCTGGTCGTGCATGTCGATCATGGGATCGGCCGCTACAAGGGGCTGGAGATCGTTTCGGCGCTGGGCGCCGCTCATGAGATGATCCATCTGGAATATGCCGATGCCGCGCGCCTTTACCTGCCGGTGGAAAACGTCGAACTGCTCAGCAGGTTCGGACATGGCGAAGGGCCGCTCGATCGCCTGGGCGGTGGCGCCTGGCAGGCCAGGAAGGCCCGGCTGAAGGAACGGATTCGCCAAATCGCCGGCCGTTTGATGCGGGTGGCCGCCGAACGGTCTTTGCGCAACGCCCCGATCCTGAAGCCGCCGGACGACATGTGGAATGCCTTTTGCGCCCGGTTTCCCTATCAGGAAACCGACGATCAACTGACTGCCATCGCTGACACATTGACCGATATGGCCAGCGGCCGGCCCATGGATCGGCTGATCTGCGGCGACGTGGGTTTCGGCAAGACCGAAGTGGCGATGCGTGCCGCTTTCACGGCGGTCATGTCGGGGATGCAGGTGGCGGTGATCGCCCCCACGACGCTGTTGGCCCGCCAGCATTGCAAAAGCTTCCTGGAACGGTTTCGCGGCTTTCCGGCGGAGGTGCGGCAACTGTCGCGTTTCGTCGGCGGCAAGGAAGCGGCCCGAACCCGCACCATGATCGATAACGGGACCGTGGACATCGTCGTCGGCACCCACGCGCTTTTGGCCAAGGGCGTGCGGTTCAGGAATCTCGGCTTGCTGATCATCGACGAGGAACAGCATTTCGGCGTCCAGCACAAGGAGCGGTTGAAGGAAATGCGCTCGGACGTTCATGTATTGACGTTGACCGCCACCCCGATCCCGCGCACCTTGCAACTCGGCCTTTCCGGTGTGCGGGATCTCAGCCTCATCGGGACCCCGCCGGTCGACCGGCTTGCAATTCGCACCTATGTCAACGAGTTCGACGCGATCACCGTTCGTCAGGCGCTTCTGCGCGAGCTTTACAGGGGCGGGCAGAGTTTCTATGTGGTTCCGCGCATCAGCGACCTGCCGGAGATCGAAACGTTCCTGCGTGAGCAGGTCCCCGAGGTGAGTTTCATCGTCGCCCACGGCCGTATGGCGGCCATGATGCTCGATGATCGGATGAACGCCTTCTATGATGGCAAATACGATGTGCTTTTGGCAACGACTATCGTGGAGTCGGGCCTGGACATTCCGACTGCCAATACGATGATCGTTCATCGGTCGGACATGTTCGGTCTGGCGCAGCTTTATCAGATCCGGGGCCGGGTGGGGC
>JBCCVK010000246.1:0-4415 GCA_039195495.1 Pseudomonadota bacterium | reverse complement strand
CGACAGGCATCCATACTTCAAGAGGGTGATCACGGCACCAGCCATGTCTGAAACGGCCCTTCGATTTTCGAAACGCGCACGGTTCCGTGGAAATCGTCCGATAAGCAACTCGATCCGATACCGTCGCCGAAAAGATGCGTCCTCGCAGGCGTTTCTGAAAGCGATACCCTAACGGATTTGAAACATATGTTTCTTTGGTTGACAATAAACAAAACAACTGGAACATCTTGTGTCGATCAACGGGGGAACTGATGCGGGCTGCCGTTTCTATCGAGGACCGGATCGCCGCGAGATACATTGGGTTGAGTTCCAAGCTAAAAGAGGCCGCCGATTACGTGGCCGGAAATCCGGTGGGCGTGACCACGCGATCCTTGTGCTCCATCTCCAATTCCAGCGGCATCTCGTCGGCCATTTTTCCGCGGCCTATCCGGGCTTCGGGTCCTGACGGCTGCGCGGAAACGCGGGCGCCGTCGCATGTATCGGCGGGGTGTCGCCTCGTTTCATCCTCCGAGCCCGCCGAAAGCCTTCGGATCGATCCCGGGCAAGAGGTCGCGGCCTTTCGGGGACAAACCGCCATCCGCGTCGATGACGTCAGGGCGTTTGAGAAGCCGGTCGATCGCACCCGGTCGGACGCGCCGGCCGCTTCTGTGCGAGAAAGGCGAGACGTTATGCCCTGCGTTCCGACCGGTATGGCCGAATGCGTGGCGTATCGCGCCGGTCGCTTCGCCTCGAACTGGACGCTTGAGGGGCGCGTGGGTGCATCTCCGGGTGCGCTTCTGGCCAGCGCGGCTGCTTGGGACGTGCTTCCGACCGTCACCGACGTGTCTTGTGGCAGACGGGCGATCCCATGCTCCGGGACCGCCCGCCGGCGGCAGGCCGGTATAGGTGTAATCGTCGTTCCCGACTGCCGCGGCCGCCCTGCGCCGGCCGACGTGACCGAGGGGGTCGTCACACAAGCCGACAGCCCGAGGTTCTTTTCATCTCCGCTCTCGCCCGGAGAGGCCGATGTCGGCAAACGGATCCGCGGGGTCGAACGCAAGAACAGCGGTCTTGAGAGATTCCGGACCCCTGATGATCAATGGCATCAATCGAAAGGGAAAGCATGATGTTTGCGAAACTGAAACTCGGCGGCGCCGTTCTGGCGGCCGTTCTGGCGTCACAGGCCGCGTCGGCGGAAGAGTTCATCACCATAGGCACCGGGGGCGTGACCGGGGTGTATTACCCGACGGGCGGTGCGATCTGCCGTCTGGTGAACAAGGGCCGCAGGGACCACGGCATCCGTTGCTCGGTCGAATCGACCGGCGGTTCAGTGTACAACATCAACACGATCCGCGAAGGTGAGTTGGAATTCGGCGTGGCGCAATCCGACTGGCAGTACCATGCCTATAACGGCAGTTCGAGATTCGAACAGAATGGGCCATTCACGGGGCTGCGCGCCGTCTTCTCGGTGCATCCGGAGCCGTTCACCGTCGTCGCCCGCGCGGATGCCGGGATTTCCAACTTCGACGACCTGAAGGGCAAGCGGGTCAATATCGGCAATCCCGGATCCGGCCAGCGTGGTACGATGGAAGTGCTGATGGAGGCCAAGGGTTGGACCGTCGGCGATTTGGCCCTGGCGACCGAACTCAAGGCGGCTGAGCAATCCGCCGCGCTATGCGACAATCAGATCGATGCCATGGTCTACACCGTGGGCCATCCCTCGGGGTCGATCCAGGAGGCCACGACCGCCTGCGATTCGCTTCTGGTGACCGTGGACGGTTCGGCAGTGGACAAGCTGGTCGGCGAAAACTCCTTCTACCGCGTGGCCACCATTCCCGGCGGGATGTATCGCGGGACCGACGAAGATGTGAAGACCTTCGGTGTCGGCGCCACATTCGTGACCTCGGATACCGTGTCCGAAGAAGCGGTCTATGCGGTGGTGAAGTCGGTTTTCGAGAATTTCGATGATTTCAAGAAACTGCATCCGGCCTTCGCCAATCTGAAGGCGGAAGAGATGATCGCCGACGGCCTGTCGGCGCCGTTGCATCCTGGTGCCGCGAAATATTACAGAGAGAGAGGCTGGATCAGCTGATCCGATGTCTTCGGGCGGGGCGCCAGCCGCCCCGTCCCCAATAAACGACATCGCCTGGACGAAACCAGGTTTCAGGGAGAGTGAACATGGCCGACACGGATAAGGAAAACCGCCCTCTGAGCGAAGCGGAACTGCAAGAGCTCGTCGCCTCCACCGACGCCGGTGCGCGCAGCCCGGCCGGATCGGTCGGTCTGTTCCTGGCCGTCGTCGCGGTGCTCTGGTCCGTGTTCCAAGTGCTGCTTGCCTCGCCCCTGTCGAACCAGTTGCTGCCTGGCTCGGTCATCAACAACTCGCGCCAGATTCATTTGGCTTTCGCCATCTTTCTGGCCTTCATGGCCTATCCCGCCTTCAAGTCGAGCCCAAGGCAGTACATTCCCGTCGCCGATTGGGTAATGGGCCTCGTCGGTGCGGGCATCGCGCTTTATGGATATATCTTCTATCAAAAGATCGTAAACTCGGGGGGCTTGGCCGACGACATCGACAAGTGGTTCGCTCTGGCCGGTCTGGTATTGCTGTTCGAGGGGGCCCGGCGTGCGCTCGGTCCGGCGATGGCCGTAATCGCCACCATCTTCCTGCTTTACGTTTTCTTCGGGGCTTACGAATTCATTCCGGACGTGATCCGCTGGAAGGGGGCCTCGCTCAAGAAGGCGATGAGTCACATGTGGATCACCTCCGAAGGCGTCTTCGGCATCGCGTTGGGTGTCTCGACCAAATTCGTGTTTCTTTTCGTGCTGTTCGGCGCCCTGCTCGACAAGGCGGGCGCGGGCAATTACTTCATCAAGATGGCTTTCGGGGCGCTGGGCCATCTGCGCGGGGGCCCGGCCAAGGCCGCCGTCGTCGGTTCGGCCGCGACGGGTTTGATCTCGGGGTCGTCCATCGCCAACGTGGTCACCACCGGCACGTTCACCATTCCGCTGATGAAACGGGTCGGTTTCACCAGCGAACAAGCGGGTTCGGTCGAGGTGGCTTCTTCCGTGAACGGCCAGATCATGCCGCCGGTCATAGGGGCCGCCGCCTTCCTGATGGTGGAGTATGTCGGCATTTCCTATGTCGAAGTGATCACCCACGCCTTTCTGCCCGCCGCGATCAGCTATATCGCGCTGATCTATATCGTGCATCTGGAAGCGGTGAAGCGGAACATGCCGACGCTGGGCGATCGCGTCGTCTCGATGGGACGCACGATCGGCGGCATGTTGGTCTTCTTTGCCGGCTTCGCGCTGCTCTGCTATGGCGTTCAGTATCCCGTGCGATGGATCGTCGCGCTGATGCCCGGCGTTTCCGGTCTGACCTTGTCGGCATTGATCATGGTCGCCTATGTCGCGCTTCTTCATCTTGCCGCCAAGGTTCCCGATCTGCAACCGGACGATCCCAATGCGGAAAAGGTCGAACTGCCGAGAGTGGGCGAAATATACAAGGCCGGTCTGCATTATCTTCTGCCGATCATCGTGCTGGTTTACTTCCTGATGATTGAGCAGAAGTCACCCGGTCTGTCGGCCTTCTGGGCCACCATGTTGTTGTTCGTCATTCTGGTGACCCAGAAACCGTTGAAGGCGATCTTCCGCGGCCAGTCCCAGACGGCGAATGCCTTCAGGGACGGAATCGGCGATCTGGTGCAGGGTCTTATCGACGGCGCACGCAACATGATCGGCATCGGTCTGGCCACGGCGACCGCCGGAGTCATCGTCGGCACCGTCACGCTGACCGGCGTGGGCCAAGTCATGGCCGATCTGGTCGAATTCCTGTCGGGCGGCAATCTTATTCTGATGCTGGTAATGGTGGGGCTTCTGTCGCTGATTCTCGGCATGGGTCTGCCGACCACCGCAAATTACATTGTCGTCAGCTCGCTCATGGCGGGGGTCGTGGTGGAACTGGGCGCGCAATCCGGTCTGATCGTGCCGCTCATCGCCGTGCATCTTTTCGTGTTCTATTTCGGCATCATGGCCGACGTGACCCCCCCTGTGGGCCTGGCCTCGTTCGCGGCGGCGGCGGTTTCCGGCGGGGACGCCATCCGAACCGGTTTCACGGCTTTCTTCTATAGTCTGCGAACCGTCGCGCTGCCCTTCGTTTTCATCTTCAACACCGATCTTCTGTTGATCGACTTGGGATGGATCGACGGCATCGTCGTCGCGATCACGGCGACCATCGCCATTCTGGTCTTCACGGCGGGGACGATGGGGTACTTTCTGGCCCGGAATCGGTTCTACGAAAGTCTGCTGCTGATCCTGGTGGCGTTTGCCCTGTTTCGACCGGACTTCTTCATGAACAGGCTGCAGCCGCCCTTCGAGATTATCGAGCCGGCGGCGTTGGAACAGACACTCGACACCGCGCCGGCCGCCGGCGAGTT
>JBCCVK010000245.1:0-4429 GCA_039195495.1 Pseudomonadota bacterium | reverse complement strand
GGCAAGATCATTTCCTTGCAAATGAACGCCGGTTTGATGGCCGACCTTCCATCGCTGGAAGGATCGGGCGCGGAAGGCGTCGGTCTGTTCCGAACCGAGCTGCAGTTTCTTGTCCGCAACCAAATGCCAAAACGCACCGAACTGGTGGCAATTTACGCCCGCGTCATGGATGCGGCCAAGGGCAAGCGCGTTGTCTTCCGGACGCTCGATATTGGTTCGGACAAAGTGCTGCCTTACATGAAGCCCAATGACGAGCCGAACCCGGCCTTAGGATGGCGCGCTATTCGGGTGGGCCTCGACAAACCAGGTGTGATGCGGATGCAGTTGCAGGCGCTGCTGCGCGCAGCAAACGGGCGTTCGCTGACCATCATGTTTCCGTTTGTTGCCCAATTTGACGAATACCGCCGCGCGCGCGACGAAGTCGACAAGGCAGTCGCGCGCGAGGAAAAGCTCGGCCATGTCCTGCCGAAAAACATTGAAATCGGGGCGATGCTGGAAACGCCAAGTCTGGCCTTCGCACCTCCGAAGTTTTTTCAGGAAGTCGATTTTCTCTCCATCGGCGGCAACGATCTGAAGCAGTTTTTCTTCGCCGCCGACCGTGAAAACGAACGTGTCCGGCGCCGCTATGACATGCTGAACGTCAGCTTTCTCACGTTTCTCGAGCAGATCGTCATGCGCTGTAAGGATATCGGCACGCCGCTTTCATTCTGCGGGGAGGATGCCGGGCGCCCTGTCGAGGCGCTTTGCCTTGCGGCCATTGGCTTGCGTAGTCTTTCAATGCGTCCTGCGTCCATCGGGCCGGTGAAACATTTGCTGCGGCGCGTGAATCTGGTGGATGCGAAAACCGTGATCGACGCGGCCCGTGTCTCGGGCGCGCAGTCCGTCCGGCCCGCGATCATGGAGTGGCTGAAGACCATTTGAAGCGGGATCGCCCCGGGCGCGTGATCCGTTCAGCGTGCGAGAGGCGGAAACGCCGCCGGCTGTGCTGTCCGGCTTGCGCTATTGGTTATAGAAACGGCTCAAGTCCATACCAGGCCAGAAGCGACGAGACGGCGACACACCCCGCCGCGGTAAACGCCATACCGTAAAACAGCAGATCGTAAAGACGGATCAATATGCGCATGCGATGTCCGGGGTGGCGCTGGCCCGGACGGTCGTCCCATTCGGGCCAAGCATCAAGATCTTACTTGTCCGCTTCCGGATCGTAGGACAGCTCGATCAGGCGGTCATGGTCGGCTGTGCCCATTGGATGTTTCGCCATCAGGTCCTGCATCCGCTCCCGGTTTTTCTCGCGCGCTGCCAGCAGGTGGTCTGCTTTCGCTTCGCCTTCGAGAGGGACGACTTTCATGTCTTGCGCGTCCACGTCATTTCCCGGCGCCGGAAGCCCGATCATTCGCTAGTGCCCAGATCGAGGAATTGAGGTAATCATCTGTTTTCATGTCTTGTTCGATTCAGAAGGATGACTCGATGCAAATAACTCAGGATGATCTGACGCGGGCCCGGAAGGTTTGGGGCGATGCTCTCATCTCGATCGCCAAAGCCTATGAGGCTGACGGGATCGACGGGGCGCGCGCGGTCGCGGAAAGCGTACTGGATTCCGTATATGGCTACAGTCTTGGTCCGGTTCTCTTCAAACCAACCTTGGCGAGCGGCGAAAAGACGTTTCGTCCCACGCGGAAGGGCGCTCTGGCCTATTTCGTTGGTCATGACGACGATTATCCCCTGGACAGCGGGTTCGGACTCAAAGGATGGCGCGAAGTCACCTCGCAAACCTCCGCGCATTTCATCGAGGGCGATGTCGCGATGTGGATGGGGTGGGTGATCATGACGGACAGGGATGAGCAGGTCATCAAGGTCGATAAGAGCTTTGGGTACAAACGCGACACGGCAGGAACGCTGCGCGTCGTGCTGCACCATTCGTCTTTGCCGTATCGGCCATAGGAATGGGTCGTACTGATTCGCCGTGCCGGCGGCAACGCGCGGAAATACCGTAAAACGCCAGCTTGGCTTGATCGATACGGATAACGCCGCAAATGCCAGCCGAACGGACCAAGACAGAAAACTCCGATCCAGGTCGTGGATGGGGTGTTGCAAAAGAGGGTCATATGCAGACGTTCAACATGGGCCGGGTTCCTCCGGTGACTTTCGGGGCCGGTCGTATGGCGAAGGTTCCGGATATTGTCGCGGCATTGGGCGGTGGGCCGGTGCTCGTGATCGCTGATGCGGCACTGACGCAATTCGGTGTCACCGATCGCCTGTCGCGTGATTTGACCGCAAATGGCATCGGCCACGATATTGCGGCGGAAGTGGCCGGTGAACCGAAGGAGACGTTGATCGACGATCTCTGTGCCCGTGCCCGTAAGGCCGGCGCCCAAACCGTCATCGGTATCGGTGGCGGCGCCGCAATGGATGCCGCCAAGCTTGTGGCGGCGATTGCGCGCGCGACCACGCCTGCACGCGACTTTGCCCTGGCCGCGCGACCGTTACCCGCCAACCGCATGCCCGCCATCGCAATACCTACCACTGCCGGTACCGGCTCCGAGGTCACACGCACCGCGATTGTCTCGACGCCCGAAGGGGCGAAGAACTGGTATTGGGGTGAGGAATTGATGTTTGCGCAAGCGGTGCTCGACCCCGAACTGACGGTCAGCCTTCCACCACATCTCACCGCTTGGACGGGGATCGATGCCGTCGCCCATGCGCTGGAAGGCTCGACCGCGCGCTCGACCAGCCCGGTGGGGCTTCTTCATGGGCTCGAGGCGCTGCGAATTCTCGCCGATGCGTTGCCTGCAGCCGTGGCGGATGGTGCGGATCTCGAGATGCGTGGTCGTGTTCTCTGGGGGAGCACGGTCGCCGGTTTGGCGCTGCACAATTGCAATACACATATGGGGCACAACATCAGCCATGCGCTCGGTTCGCTGTCGCGCATTCACCATGGGCTGGCTACCGGGCTGGCGCTTGAAGTCACCTTGCCCTGGTTGGTGGCCCGCCCGGACGGCGGGGAAAACTATGCTCTGGCGGCACAAGCCCTCGGGGGCGCTGCAAGGGCTGACGCTCTTCCCGACGTTTTCGCGGCCTTGATGCGATCCTGTAACATCCCCGCGCAACTCCCCGCAGCATGTGCCGGCGTCTCTGACGCCGCGCTTGCGGCAGAGATGAAAAACAAGGCGAATCACATGATCTCGCAGAACGCCGCCTGCCCGGTGGGCTTTGCCGATCTCGACGAGATGGCGGCGCTTATGATGAAGCTACCGCTGGCTGAAACGGCGGCGTCGCGCGTTCGATGAGGTCTGATGAAAGCCGAGAGGTTGACACGACAACGGTAAACATCGACTCGCATACGCCGGAAACCATCCGAAGAGCCCGCAAGACCGGACGCCCGCAACGCGCCAGGCGGACCGGGCGCTCTGAGCGCCAAATTTCGCGGCGGGCGGGTGTCGCACCCGGTCGTGGCGACATTCTTCTGGCCTGTCTCACGCCTAGTTCAGACGCATTTCAAGTGCCGGCCAGCACGCCTGCGGATGATCCGCCGATCATCGAAGATCAGCTTCGGCCCCTGTCCGTTGCGGGCGGCAAACACGGATGTTGTGGATAACGCCGATCGCCTGTCGCAATGCGCAGACCGCGCCATCGCTTTGCATCCGTCTTCGTAGGACGCACGAACCCCGCAGGGTCCGGTACCGGCGGTTCTGAGCGCAGATCGTACGGCTGACAGGCATCGCATTCCGGGAAGGATACCGCGCACCCCATCCCTGCGTGTGACGAAAAAATGCGCTGGCTGTTTTCCCCGACTCTCCCGATACTAAAGTCACTCGAAAAACCACGGTCAGGGAGATACCAGATGTGCCACCCGGTTATCATGGAATATGTGAAAGGCAAGGCGCTCAGCCGTCGCGGATTGTTTCTTGGCTCCGCGGCGGCCGGTGCCGCAATCGCGGCGTCGGCGGCGCTGGCGCCGCGTCCGGTACTTGCTCAAGGCGCGCGCCAAGTCGTCGATCTGACGCACACACTGACCTACGACTTTCCCACCTATTTCGGTGAGCAGCAATTCTTTGAAGAGGATGTGTTCACCTATGCCAGCAACAGCTTCAACCTCAAGAAGCTGGAGGTAAATGAGCATACCGGCACGCATATTGATGCACCGCTGCATTTCACTGATGGCGGTACATCGATCGACGAGGTGCCAGTTGAAACCTTGGTCTGCCCCCTGGCCATCGTGGATATCAGTGAAAAGGCTGACGCCAATCCACACGCCCAAGTGACGCCGGACGATCTCAAGGCCTGGATCGCCAAACACGGCCCGATCCCGCAAGGTGCGTGCGTTGCGCAAAATGCCGGATGGCAGGCCCGTATGGGCTCTGCCAAGTTCCGAAACGCCGATGATGCGGGCAAGATGCATTTTCCTGCCTTCCATGTGGAGGCGGCTAAG
>JBCCVK010000244.1:0-4429 GCA_039195495.1 Pseudomonadota bacterium | reverse complement strand
CGCGTCTTGATGGCGAAGAGCCCCGCCGAGTGCAAGGGGTTTCGGACGAGGAAACATCGGGGGGATCCGTGCAAGGCGCCGGAAATCATGCCGCGGTCCCGTCACCCCCGAGACATACGGCTTCCGAACCGATGAAAAGGTTGATCCTGCGCTCGATGACGAAAGGCGAGGGCCGATGAAAAAAGCCGATGCGGCATCGCCAATGCAGGCCGGCCCACGACATGAAAGGCGTCTCGACGCCCCCTAAGCTTTCCCTTTTCAACCGATATGGGAGGGCGCTAGAAACGACGTGAACGGCGAAACGTAGGACTGCGCGCGGACGGATGGGTTTGCCACACCGATCCTTCCCGCGCCCGCGCGCTGCGCGGCTGGATCTGGATAGTGCAAGAGGCGCGCCCGATGTGTTTTTCTTTTTATGCGCCCGCTGCTGCGATGGTATCGGTGAAAGACCGGGACCGCCCGGTCGGACGAATGTCGCGTTCGGGTCGCGGCCGTGTCGTCCATGCCGCCAGGGCGGGAACCGCCGCGTGAGCCGTGAGGCGCCATGACACGGGACCGGGTCGTTCTGGTCGGTGGGGGAATCGGGGGACTGGCCGCCGCCCTGGGCCTGGCCCGGAAAGGCGTCCGATCGGTCGTGCTCGAAAAGACGCCTGAGTTGAGCGAGATCGGCGCCGGCATTCAACTGGGGCCGAATGCCTTTCACGCGTGCGATTATCTCGGTATCGGAGAAGCCGTGCGGAAAAGGGCGGTCTACATAGACGATCTGCGCCTGATGGATGCGGTCACCGGAAGCGAGATTACCCGTATTCCCCTGAACGACGCGTTTCGCGTTCGCTTCGGCAACCCTTATGCGGTCGTGCATCGCGGAGAACTCTACAAAGTGCTGCTGAAGGCTTGCCGTGCCCATGCGTCGATCGAATTGCGACCGCGCGCGGCCGTCAGAGGCTATGATCAGGATGCGAACTCGGTGACGGCGATCCTTGAAAACGGCAAACGGGTTGCCGGCACGGCCTTGATCGGCGCGGATGGCCTCTGGTCGAGGATCCGCCAGCAACTGGCGGGTGATGGTCCGCCGCGCGTTTCCGGACACACGACCTATCGTTCGATGATTCCGGCAGAGCGGATGCCCGAAAACCTGCGATGGAACGCGGCAACGCTCTGGGCGGGGCCGAAATGTCACATCGTGCATTATCCTCTGTCCCGCGCAAAGGCGTTCAATCTGGTCGCCACCTGTCACAATGCCGCATCGTCACCCATGGCCGGAAAACCCGTGTCGCATGACGAGGTCTGCAGAGGGTTCGAACATGTCGCGTCCGTCGCGCGGCGTATCCTCGATTGCGGCAGGGACTGGAAGCTCTGGGTCTTGTGCGATCGCGATCCGATTCTTGACTGGGTGGATGGTCGCGTCGCCCTGCTGGGTGACGCCGCCCACCCGATGCTGCAATATTTTGCGCAAGGCGCTTGCATGGCGATGGAAGATGCCGTGTGTCTGGCAGCGGAATTGGGCGAAACGCCCGGCGAGGTTTCGCGCGCATTGACCGCCTATCAGGATCGCCGCCGCCTGCGAACGGCGCGGGTGCAACTGCAATCGCGTGAAATCGGTCGGCACGTATATCATCCCGATGGGGCGCACGCCGCCTTGCGCAATGCACTGATGCAAGCCAAAATCCCCGACGACTGGTATGATCAAATCGATTGGCTTTACGGCAGCACGGGGCTGGAGGGGGCCATTTCGGCTGAAACGCGCGACATCGGAAATGGACGAAACCGATGATATTTTACTTTATCAGCCGCAGCCTGTCCGTGCATTCTCCTGCAAGCGAATCCGATATGACGGACCAGGCCAGAAGGGAGAAAACCATGATCAAACGCGAAACGATCCTGGGGATTGCCGGTGCCGCGGCGATCACTGCGCTCGCGACGAGTCTCACCGCGTTCAGCGCCCTCGCGCAAGAGGTGACACTCAAGTTGCACCAGTTCCTGCCCGCCCAGGCCAACGTCCCGAGGTTGGTATTGGATGTCTGGGCCGATAACGTGGAAAGGGACTCGGCAGACCGGATCAAGGTCGAACGCTATCCTTCGATGCAGTTGGGCGGCACGCCGCCGGAGCTTTTGGATCAGGCGATTGACGGAATCGCCGACATCGTCTGGACCGTTGTCGGATATACGCCCGGTCGGTTCCCCTCGACCGAGGTTTTCGAATTGCCATTCATGGTCTCGGATGCCCGTGCCGCCTCGTCCGCTTATTGGCGGATGTTCGAAAAGCACATGAAGGACACGGAGTTTCGGGACGTCCACATCTTGGGGACCTGGGTGCATGGTCCTGGCATGTTCCATACCAGCAAGCCGGTGATTGTCCCGGATGACTTGCGGGGGCTGAGGATCCGCGGCGGTTCGCGGATGGTCAATCAATTTCTGGAACTGACAGGCGCCACCCCGGTCGGAATGCCGGCCCCCGCAGTGCCCGAGAGCCTTTCGCGGGGCGTGATCGACGGTGCCACGATCCCATGGGAAGTGACCGCGGCGCTGAAGGTGCCGGAACTGGTGGACAACCATACCGAATTCCAAGGCACCGCGCTTTATACGCTGACCTTCGTTCTGGCGATGAACAAGGACAAATACGAAAGTCTGCCCGCGGATCTGAGAGCCGTGATCGACAGAAATTCCGGTCTCGAATTTTCGATCTTCGCCGGGGGGGCACAGGCCGATGCGGATGGTCCTGCCCGTGAAAAAGCGGTCGCGCGCGGCAACAACATCATCGTTGTGTCGGAAGAGCAAGCCGCCCGATGGAAAGAAACGGTCACACCGATCTATGATGCGTGGATCGCCGATATGCGAAAGCGCGGCGTCGACGGGCAGGCATTGATCGACGAGGCGCGCGCGCTGATGGCGGCCTATGGCCGTTGAAAGGCTTGGCCCCATGTCCCCGATCGTGGCGCCCGGTACGTCGCGACCCTTTCCGGTGCCTAGATCGATGACAGGCGCATGCACCGTATTCTGATCCGTCTGGCACGGATCATGGCGATTCTCGGTGGACTGGTGCTGTCCCTTCTGATCCTTCTTGTCTGCGCTTCGATCACCGGTCGCGCACTGAACGCGATGCTGCACAGCGATCTGGCAGAGGCTGTCATTCCCGGACTTGCGCAACGATTGCTGCGTTCGGGCATAGGCCCGATCAATGGCGATTTCGAGCTGGTCGAGGCGGGCATGGCCTTTGCCGTTTTCGCTTTCATTCCGCTCTGCCAGATCACGGCCGGTCACGCGGCGGTCGATATTTTTACGTCACGGTTTTCCAAACGGGCGCAGGATATCCTGCAAGCTATCATCGACATCGTTTTCGCCATTGTCCTGGTCGTCATCGCGGTACAACTCAAGGAAGGCATGGACAGCAAGCTTCGCTCGGGGCAGACGACTTTCCTGCTGCAGTTTCCGGTCTGGTGGGCGTATGCGCTCAGTCTGTCGGGGGCTATCGCCGCCGCCGTCATCGGCGTCCATGTCGCGGTGGCCCGTCTGATCGAAATCGTCACCGGCCGCATCATCATCCATCCCGAAGGGACGGGTCATTGACCAATCTTGAAATCGGTCTCGCATCCTTTCCGGCCTTGCTGATCCTGATCTTCCTGCGCGTGCCGATCGGACTGGCCATGTTCGTCACCGGCTTCGTCGGCCTGTGGGTGGTGAACGGCAATCCCAACATCGCGCTGGCGAAACTGAAAAGCGAAAGCTTTTCCACCTTCTCGAATTATTCCCTTTCGATCGTGCCGATGTTTCTGCTGATGGGGCATTTCGCGACCCTCGGAGGCATGAGCCAAGCGTTGTTCAAGGCCGCCGAAAGCTGGCTGGGGCACCGCCGCGGCGGTGTCGCCATGGCCGCGGTCGGGGCTTGCGCCGGATTCGGTGCCATTTGCGGTTCGTCGCTGGCCACCGCCGCCACGATGGGGCGCGTCGCCTTGCCCGAACTGCGCCGCCATGGCTACGCCGGTGGATTCTCGACGGCGACACTGGCGGCGGGTGGAACGCTGGGGATTCTGATCCCGCCCTCGGTGGTGCTGGTGATCTATGCCATCCTGACGGAACAGAATATCGCCAAACTGTTTCTGGCTGCCTTCATTCCGGGTTTGCTGGCGGCGCTTGGCTATATGGCCGTGATATCGATCTATGTCCGTCTCTATCCCGGATCCGCCGGCACGCGCCCGCCGGTGCCCCATGCGCAGCGCTGGAGCGCCTTGTTCGACGTTTGGCCGGTATTGCTGATCTTCGTCATGGTGGTCGGCGGCATCTATGCGGGTGTCTTCACCCCGACCGAAGGTGCGGCCGTCGGCGCCTTGGGCACGGGCCTGACCGCCTGGTTGAGCGGCAGATTGACCCGAGAGACGCTGGTGGAAAGCTTCATGGTGACCGCGCGCTCTACGGCGATGATCTTTTTCAT
>JBCCVK010000243.1:0-4447 GCA_039195495.1 Pseudomonadota bacterium | reverse complement strand
GGCCGACGGAAAACACGCCGTCGGCGGCCAGCGTCATCGGGGTCGATGGCTTGCCTACCCGGCCGCGCTGCGGCGCCTTGCGAACCAGAAGGCCATCCCGTTCCAGGGATCTCAAGATCACCGAAACCGTTTGCGGCGACAGGCCGGCGCGGCGGGCGAGATCGCTGCCCGGCATTTCGCCATTGCGTTGGATCATCGACAGAAGCAAACGCTCGTTATGGGCGCGCACGCCGCTTTGATTGACCCCGCTGCTTGGTGCTCTGACGGTTTTTTCGTTCATCTGCGTGCGAATGGTTTCCTCCGGCGTCGTGGGTCCAAGGTGCCGAATCGACCTAATAAGTCAATTTAATTTATTTATTGACCGAAAACCCCGAATCACGCTTCCCTTGAAACACGCGCATCTGGTCCTGATGCGTCCGCCGATTTCGACGGAGATTGAAAAGGGAAAAGGGGAGGATACCATGAAGAAATTTCTTGCGGGCACGGCCGTGGCGCTGGCCATCTCGGCCGCCGGCGCGGCGCTGGCCGGCGGGCATGACGTCTCGGCCTGTCTCATCACCAAAACCGATACCAACCCCTTCTTCGTGAAGATGAGGGAAGGCGCCGCGGCCAAGGCCGAAGAGCTTGGGATTTCCTTGAAATCCTTCGCCGGTAAGATCGATGGGGATCACGAAACCCAAGTGGCGGCGATCGAGACCTGCATCGCCGATGGCGCCAAGGGTATTCTGCTGACCGCTTCGGACACGTCGTCCATCGTCAGCGCGGTGCGGCAGGCCCGCGATGCCGGGCTTTTGGTGATCGCGCTCGATACCCCGCTCGATCCGATCGATGCGGCCGACGCGACCTTCGCCACCGACAATTTTCTCGCTGGCGAGCTGATCGGCAAATGGGCCGCCGCCGCCCTGGGCGACGCTGCGGCCGAGGCCAGAATTGCAATGCTGGATCTGGCCGTATCGCAGCCGACCGTGGGCGTTTTGCGTGATCAGGGCTTTCTGCGGGGGTTCGGCATCGATCTTGCCGACCCCAACAGATGGGGGGACGAGACCGATCCGCGTATCGTCGGCAACGACGTGACCGCCGGCAACGAGGAGGGTGGTCGTCGCGCGATGGAGAATCTGCTGGCCAGGGATCCGTTCATCAACGTGGTCTACACCATCAACGAACCGGCCGCCGCGGGTGCCTATGAGGCGTTGAAAGCCATCGGTCGCGAAAATGACGTGCTGATCGTCTCGGTCGACGGGGGATGTCCCGGTGTTCGCAACGTCAAGGACGGCGTGATCGGGGCCACCAGCCAGCAATATCCGTTGCTGATGGCCGCGCTCGGGATCGAAGCCATCAAGAAATGGGCCGACGAAGGCGTGAAACCTGAACCGACCCCGGGCAAGAACTTTTTCGATACCGGTGTGGCACTGGTGACCGACAGACCCGTGGCCGGTGTGGACAGCATCGACACCGCCGAGGGCGAAAGCCTCTGCTGGGGATGATCCGACCCGCAGAGATCCAAGAACGGAAAAAGGGGGCCAGGGACCCCTTTTTCCGCAAACGTTAGCGAGAAGGGGCGGGCATGGCCGACGATCCCAGCGATTACGAGAGAGCCGCCGCTACAGATGGAGCCGTGGCCGATTTCTCTTCCAGCCGCTACACGCCGACCGAGCGGTTGCAGCATGCGCTGCATGTGACGCCATCTCTGGTGCCGCTGATCGTACTGATCGGCTCCATCGTCATTTTCGGCGTCCTTCTGGGCTCTAAATTCTTTTCGCCTTTCGCTCTGACGCTGATTCTGCAACAAGTCGCTATCGTCGGCATCGTGGGCGCGGCACAGTCGCTGGTGATCCTGACCGCCGGTATCGATCTGTCGGTGGGCGCCATCATGGTGCTCAGCTCGGTCGTGATGGGCCAATTCACCTTCCGTTACGGTCTGCCGGCGGAGTTTTCGGTGATCTGCGGTTTGCTGTGCGGCACGCTGTGCGGCTTCGTCAATGGCTGGCTGGTGGCCATCATGCGTCTGCCCCCCTTCATCGTGACGCTTGGCATGTGGCAGATCATTCTGGCCACCAATTTCCTTTATTCGGCCAACGAGACCATTCGCAGCCAGGACATCGCCGCCACCGCCCCCTTTCTGCATTTTTTCGGTGAAAAGTTTCGTATCGGTGGCGCGGTTTTCACCTATGGCGCAATCTTCATGGTGCTGCTGGTGCTCGTGCTGGCCTATATCCTCAAGCAGACGGCCTGGGGGCGCCATGTCTACGCCGTGGGCGACGACCCCGAGGCGGCCGAACTGTCCGGCGTTCAGGTCAGGCGCGTGCTGATCTCGGTCTATATGATCTCGGGGCTGATCTGTGCTTTCGCGGGCTGGGCGCTGATCGGCAGGATCGGTTCGGTCTCGCCCACTTCGGGCCAGTTGGCCAATATCGAAAGCATCACCGCCGTGGTGATCGGCGGCATTTCGCTTTTCGGTGGCAGGGGGTCGATCATGGGCATGCTCTTCGGGGCGCTGATCGTCGGTGTCTTCACCTTGGGCTTGCGCCTGATGGGGGCGGATGCCCAATGGACGTATCTGCTGATCGGTCTCCTGATCATCGCCGCCGTCGCCGCGGACCAGTGGATCAGAAAGGTGTCGGTTTGATGACAGCCGTTCTGCATGCAAAGAACCTGGTGAAACGATATGGCCGGGTGACCGCCCTTGATCACTGCGATTTCGAACTCAACGAGGGAGAGATTCTGGCGGTCATCGGCGATAACGGAGCCGGAAAAACCTCGCTCATCAAGGTGATCTCCGGGGCGGTTCAGCCGGATGAGGGCGAACTCTACCTGGAGGGCCGGCGCGTTCATTTTCACTCGCCGCTCGCCGCGCGGGCGGCGGGAATCGAAACCGTCTATCAGACACTGGCCATGTCCCCGTCCCTGTCGATCGCCGACAACATGTTCATGGGGCGCGAGCTGCGCAAGCCCGGCCTTATGGGCAAGCTTTTTCGTCAACTGGATCGCAGGGCGATGGAAGATTTCGCCCGCGCCAAGCTGAGCGAACTCGGGTTGATGACCATCCAGAATATCAATCAAGCCGTCGAAACCTTGTCGGGTGGTCAGCGCCAGGGGGTGGCCGTGGCCCGGGCCGCCGCGTTCGGCTCCAAGGTCATTATCCTGGACGAACCTACGGCCGCGCTTGGCGTGAAGGAAAGTCGGCGGGTGCTGGAGCTGATTCTGGACGTGAAGTCGCGCGGTATTCCAATCATTCTGATCAGCCACAACATGCCCCATGTATTCGAAGTGGCCGACCGTATCCACATTCATCGCCTTGGGCGGCGTCTTTGCGTGATCGACCCCAAGGATCACAGCATGTCGGACGCCGTGGCCCTCATGACCGGCGCGAAAGAGCCGCTGTCGGCACCGACCTGAGACGGCATCGTCGGAAACGCCGTCCTTCAACGTCCCTTTTCTGTGCGGGCAAGTCATCGAAACGCGGCGGATCGAGTGCCGGTTCTCGAAGGAGAAGCGGGAAAGCATCGCATCTGTCGGGGCTGGTCGGCCGGATCGGGCGATGTCCGGTGATCTTTCCGCTCCGCCGCACATCCGTGTTCGAGGGCCGTCGCCGGATTCGGGGTCTGCTCTGGTAGGGGGCAGGATAGTACGTTAAGCTGATCGGTCATCGTTTTGGCCATCTGTATTCGCCAGTCAGCAGGATGTGAGCCCATCCGAGCGGTGAGATATGCGATAGAAGTTCTGATTGACAGTCTTGCCCGCCCTGCAATCTGGCACTGACGGCACGCCCGAGGTGGTCAGTGTTTCCAATAGATGATGATTGCGGCCAGTAGATTCAGCCGCGCCATCCTGTAGTGTTGACCTTCAGCCGTTCGGTCCCGGATTTCACCCTGCCTGCCAATACGCAGAGCGTTTTGAGGCGTGATGCGCTTCACCCTTGTTCAACCCGATCTGGGCACGCCGCTGCATGTCGGTGTCGAACAACCATTCGATAATGAACAGAGGGCGCTCGATGCGGCCGATCTCCCGCAGCGCTACTGCAAGTTCATGCCGACATGGATACGAGGCGAATGTCTTCAGCAACTGGCTGGGAGGGATCACCCCAGCCGCCGTTGTCGGCACAGCACGCAGAATGTCTGGCCAATTTCGGGCAATCAGATTTTCCCGGATCTTGCCGCCAACCAGGCCGCGCAGTTCCTTGGCAACTGTTGACGGTTCGAACATATACAGGCGTTTGGATGGTAGGTCCCGAATACGCGGGATGAACCGATAGCCCAACAGGGCCGAAACGGCAAAGACATGGTCCGTGAAACCGCCGGTATCGGCATATTGCTTTGATCCGCTTGCCGGTTTCATTCATGAGCAGACCGTCAAGGATGTAGGGCGCTTCGCTCAGCTTGGCCGGAATGTTCTGGGTGGCGAATGGCCCGAACTGGTCGGATACATGGGTATAGGCTTTCGACCCCGG
>JBCCVK010000242.1:0-4462 GCA_039195495.1 Pseudomonadota bacterium | reverse complement strand
GTTGCCGGTGAACCCGTCGGTGACGATCACGTCCACGCGGTCCGAGGGGATGTCGGCGCCCTCGATGAAGCCGATGAATTCGAAATTGGAGGCGTCTGCACTTTCCGAGATCAGATCATAAGCGGCCTTCAGTTCGGGCCGGCCCTTGTGATCTTCGGTGCCGACGTTCAACAATCCAACGCGCGGACGCTTCAGGTCGAGGCCGTTATGCGCATAGGAAATGCCCATCAGGGCGTATTGCAGAAGATCCTTCTGATCCGCGCGGATGTCGGCGCCCGCGTCCAGCATCACGTTGACCCCGCCGGGATTGCGGGAGGGCCAGAGACAGGCGATGGCCGGGCGGTTCACGCCGGGCAGCTTGCGCAGGCGCATCATCGACAGGGCCATCAGCGCCCCCGTATTGCCGCACGATACCGCGACCGCGGCCTCACCCGCACGCACGCTTTCGATGGCCGACCACATCGAGGTTTCCCTGCCATGACGCATCACGTGACTGGGCTTCTCTTCCATGCGCACGACGCTTGAAGCGTCGCGAAACTCCACCCGGCCATTCAGATTGCGACGCTTCGCGACGAGGCGCCGCAGATCGCTTTCAGGACCATGCAGGATGAAGGCCAGGTCGGGATTGGCTTTCACAGAGCGCGCAAGGCCCTTGATCACGGAGTTCGGCCCACGGTCGCCACCCATGGCGTCGACTGAAATGACAGTGCGCGCCGCATTGGGGCCGGACCGGTCATCTGTGTCCTTCATCGAGAGGCTTCGGTCCGACGGGCCTCAGGCCGCGTCCTCGTCCATATCGACCTCGTCCACCATCTTGATGACCTCACGATCGCCGTAATGGCCGCAGGCGCCACATACGTGATGTGGCCGTTTTAATTCACCGCAATTGGAGCATTCGTTCGGGGCCGCGGCCACCAGCGCGTCATGCGCCCGGCGCATGTTGCGGCGCGATTTGGTGACCTTGTGCTTAGGGACAGCCATGTTTCAACCTCGGGTTTTTAGGCGCCTTCCCCGGTGGGGGGCGTCCGGGTGCGGCATCCGCCTTCGAGGATGCCGCGGTTTCGACCGTGCATCAAATGAGTGCGGGAAGATACTGTGATTCTGGCGCAGCGCAAGTGTTTATTGCGGTGCGGCGTGGCGTTTATTTTTCCAACCTGTCGCGTAGAACCGCCAGCGATGCGAAGGGTTTCGCCTGCGCATCCGTCATCGGCTGCCTCCCCGGGGCGGTAAACTGGCTTTTTGTCAGCTCGGCCCCTTTTTTTCTTGGATAAAGCGGTAGCGCCAGAATCAATGCCTCGGCCATGACTTCGGCCAGATCCAGCGTCTCGGGCAGCGGTTCGATACCGTCATCGTCGGGCATCTCGACCTCGCTGCCTTCGGAGGGGGCGTATCGTGCAACGTAGTGACGCGTGATCGTCTCGTCGACCCGCGTGGCGACGGCGGCCAGGGTGACGACACAGGCTTGTCGCGCCGTTGCGACGAGCCGGGCCGTCAATCGCCAGTCCGCGTGCCCCGCCGGCCGCAGTGAGCCGGTGAACGACAGCCCACACAGGTCGATCAGACCGAGTTCGTGCGCCAGCTGCGTCAATTCGGTCGCTCCCGGCGTCATGTCGAATCCGGTCGGGCGCGTGGTCGGCAGTTTGGCGAACCGGATGACTCGTTTCATGGGCAGAGGCATCGCCGCTTCCAATCCATTTATTGGTCCCGCAACTTTCTTGAACAAGCCGATGACCTTCTATAAGCGGGATAGGAGGGAACGGCAGATAAGACAAGGGGCTGTCATGTCAGCGCTGGGTCGGTGGACCAAGAGGGGAGCGGCGATCGGGGCTATCTGCCTGACGCTCGCCTCTTGCAGTTCCATCTATCGCAATCACGGCTACGTTCCCGCCGAAGATCAACTCGAAAACATCGTGGTCGGCGTGGACACGCAGGCGAGCGTCGAGGAGATCGTCGGTCGCCCGTCCTCCTCCGGGGTCCTGCGCGATCAAACCTGGTATTATGTGGGATCGCGCTGGGAGCATTACGCATACCGCGCACCCAAGGAAGTCGATCGGCAGATCGTGGCCATTTCCTTCGACCAGGCTGGAACGGTCAGCAACATCGAGCGTTTCACGCTGGAGGACGGACGCGTCATCGCCCTGTCCCGCCGGGTAACGGACAGCAACGTCAAAGGCGTGCCATTTTTGCGGCAATTGCTCGGATCGATTGGCCGCTTCAACCCGGCGGATCTTTTCGGCGGCGAGTGAATCGGCTTTAGTCTTTCTTCTCAAAGGCCAGTGCGGCGCCATTGATGCAATATCTCAAGCCTGTCGGCGCCGGCCCGTCCGGAAAAACGTGGCCGAGATGCGCGTCGCAGCGGTTGCAATGCACCTCCGTGCGGCGCATGAGCCAGCTGTCGTCTTCGCGTTCGCCGACTATTTCACCATCGACCGGCTGATAGAAGGATGGCCATCCGGTTCCGCTGTCGAATTTAGTCGACTGATCGAAGAGCGCCGCGCCGCAGCAGACGCAGCGGAAGACGCCGGGATGCTTTGGAAAGTCGTCGTGGCTGAAGGCGCGCTCGGTTCCGTGTTCGCGCGTGACTTCATAGGCCAGCTCCGACAGTTGCGCTTTCCACTGGGCTTGGGTTTTGGTGATCTTTTCCATCGGGTTTCCTCACATGTCGCCGTTTTGTGGTTTGATTTCTCCAGGGCTTGGGATCAGGATGTAATCAAAGCGGCACGCTTCGCCAAGCGGGAGGTTGGCATGCTGGGATTGCGCAAGGGCCGATATGCGGCACGGATGGCCGAGAATCCGGCGGATATCGAAGCCGCGCAAAGGCTGCGGCATCTGGCTTTCATCGCGTCCTCGGGGACCGCGACGCGCCCGGACGGGCCGGAACTGGACCGCGACGCCTTCGATGACCGCTGTCGGCACATTCTGATCGAAGAGACGTGCAGCGGGCAATTGGTTTGTTGCTTTCGCATGCTGCCTCTGGCCGCCGGATCCGAGATCAGTCGGAGCTATTCCGCGCAATATTACGAGTTGTCGGCCCTGCATGCGTTTGAGGGGCCCATCGTCGAAATGGGGCGTTTCTGTGTTCACCCGGAGCGTGCCGATCCCGATATCTTGCGGGTCTCTTGGGGCGCCATGGCCAAATACGTGGACGATACCGGCGTGAAATTGTTGTTCGGCTGTTCCTCGTTTCAGGGAATCGAAGCCGATGCGTATATGGATGCGTTCGCGTTGTTGAAAGAGCGGCACCTGGCTCCGAAGCGCTGGCTGCCCAAGGTGAAGGCGCCGCGCGTGTTCCGCTTCGCCAGTCTTTTGCGTCGGCAGAAGCCGGATCTGAAACGGGCCATGTCGCGGATGCCGCCGCTTTTGAGAACCTATTTGGTGATGGGGGGATGGGTCAGCGATCATGCGGTGATCGATGATGACATGAACACGCTGCACGTCTTCACGGGGGTGGAGATTCAATCTATTCCCCCCACGCGCGCGCGGCTGCTGCGCATGGTGGCGGCCTGACGCTTCAGAGCCGGGGCTTACGATTCACGTGTTTCGGGCATGCGGAAAGCCGGGCGGGCCGGGGGGCGCCGTCCGGCGCTTTCCGCCATTCACCGGCTGGTTTCGGTCAGCCGCCGCTTCACGTAGGTTGCGACCGAATTCAGCATGCCTTCCATGTAAGGCTCTTCGAAGAAATGCCCCGCCCCCTCGACCTCTTCATGGGTGATGGTGATGCCTTTCTGCTCGTGCAGTTTGGCGACCAGCATATACGTGTCCGAAGGGGGGGCGACCCGGTCGGCGGCACCGTTGATGATCAGGCCCGAGGCCGGGCAGGGCGCCAGAAAACTGAAGTCGTACATACTGGCCGGCGGCGAGACGCTGACGAAACCGGTTATCTCGGGCCGGCGCATCAATAGCTGCATGCCGATCCAGGCGCCGAAACTGAAGCCCGCCACCCAGCAATGTTTGGCGTTGCTGTTCATGGATTGCAGATAATCAAGTGCCGAAGCGGCGTCGGACAACTCGCCGATGCCCTGATCGTACTCCCCCTGACTGCGGCCCACGCCGCGAAAGTTGAACCGCAAGACGGTGAACCCCATGTCGTGGAAGGTGTAGTGCAGATTATAGACGACCCGGTTGTTCATCGTTCCGCCGAATTGCGGATGCGGATGCAGGATGATCGCGATCGGCGCGTCTTTCTCTTTCTGGGGGTGGTAACGGCCTTCCAACCGTCCTTCGGGTCCTGGGAAGATAACCTCTGGCATTCGGATCCTTGTCCCTGTTCGTCTCGTTTTTCGGGGTCTAATCTTGACGAAATCTCTCGGATACCTTAGAATGGTTCTAAATTCTTGGCGAGGCCATTGCAAGGCTGGATCGAAGTAAACTCACTGGCACGCGCCGTCAACGAATTTAGCATCTTCGCGGGGGATTCGCAGTGAAACTCAGCACCAAGGGACGTTATGCGATGGTGGCTCTC
>JBCCVK010000241.1:0-4466 GCA_039195495.1 Pseudomonadota bacterium | reverse complement strand
CTTCCGGAATTTCCGATCACCAACGCCGGCGGCGAGGATTGCGCCGTCGTGACCGCGCTGGCGCTGGATATCGATGCGCCGCCGGTGACGCCGCTGCAAATGCAGATGCGGCTGGCGCTTTTGGGGATGCGTCCGGCGGGGCTGATGGTCGATGTCACGAACTACGTGATGCTTGAGACGGGTCAACCGACGCATGCTTATGATCGAGATCACGTCGATGCATTCGAGGTGCGACACGCCCGGTCAAACGCCCGGCTCCGGACCCTGGATGGGCAAGACAGAACGCTGCAGCCCGAAGATCTGCTGATCTGCAATGAAGATGGTCCCATCGCTTTGGCTGGGATAATGGGTGGAAACAATAGCGGCGTCGGTGCGGCCACCACGCGGTTCGTGATCGAGAGCGCGCAATATCGGGCCGCCCGCGTCCGGCGCACCGCCAGCCGGCTCGGGCTGCGGACGGAGGCAAGCCAGCGGTTTGAAAAAAGCCTTCCGCCGGCTTTGAGTGCGGTCGCAACCGGGCGTATCCTGCATCTGCTTGATCGGTGCGGGGCTGTGCCAAGGGCCGTCAGCCGGTTCACGGTCGACGGGGATCTTCGGCGCGAAACCCGTAATATCGAGATGTCGGTCGGGGACGTCAGCCAGAATGCCGGTGCGGATATTCCGGACGAGGAAACGGATCGGATCCTCACGGCGCTGGGATTTACCGTCAGACGCTCTGGGCGGCGAATGATCGTCGGGGTCCCTCCATACCGCAGCATTCAGGATATCAGCATGCCGATTGACGTGGTCGAAGAGGTGTTGCGCGTCTATGGATATGCCAATATCGCCCCGGTTCTGCCCAATGCGCGGATCAGCCCGGTCGATGCCGATCCGGATCAGGTGCGGCAGCGCAAAGCGCGCCACCTGCTTGCCGGTCGATATGGTTTTGCGGAACTGCAAACCTATCTGTGGATGGATGATGCCTGGCTCAGAGAGATCGGATTTGATCCGGCGCCCACCTTGCGGCTCAAGAATCCGATCGCGCCAGATAAGGTCAGACTGCGCACGACCCTTGTGCCCAACCTGCTGAAAGCCGCGCAGGACAACGCGAATACGCGTACCGAATTCGGGGTTTTCGAGATCGGGCGGGTCATTCTCGCCGAAGATACGCCGCATCGTGAGGTGGATCACTTGGCGGGCGTCAGCGTGCGTTCCAGTCGCGATATGCCTCTCGAAGAGCATTATCGGGCCGTGAAAGGCGCTCTTTCCGCGCTTGTTCGGACGATCGGTCAAGGGGGGGTGCGCACCGAACTCCTCCCGGTTTCAAGGGGCGACGTCCCTTGGCATGTACCGGATCTCACCGCGGGTCTCTTGGACGACAGCGGACCGATCGGGCGCATCGGCGTGCTTCACGGTCCGATCCTTGATCGTGTCGCCCCGGGCCGGCAAGTGATTTGGTTCGAGCTCGAATTGGATCGGTTGACGCAGGTTGCCTATCCGATCCGGACTTTTACACCCTATTCCGAATATCCGTCGTCCTCGCAGGATTTTTCCATCTTATGGGGTACGGGAAAAGGCTTCGCGGCGCTGGAAGATGTTCTCGATGAGTTCGAACACCACCTCATCCAGAAACGCGAGTTGCTGCTGGTCTACAAAGGCAAGGGTCTGGCGCCAGGCATGGCAAGCTACACGTTCCGGTATGCGCTGTCGGATTCCGAACGAACGCTCGATGGTGACGACCTCGATGACTTCCGCGAAGCCATGCTCGACTTTCTGAAGTCCCGCGAGATTTCACTACGCTACGCGCCGACCGGATGAGAGGCTATTGATCATGGAAAATCGCGAGAAAACCGCCATCAGACTGGACGATTATCGGCCCCCTCCCTTTCTGGTCAGGACCGTCGATCTGACATTCGATCTGCATCCCGAACGAACGCAGGTCCGTGCGACCCTTTCGCTGGAGCGCAATCCCGAAAGCGCGGAAACCGGGCCTCTCGTGCTTGATGGGTACGATCTTGAGTTGAGTGCGCTGTCTTTGGACGAGGCCCCGCTGCCTGCCGAAGCTTATCGCGTGGATCGCAATTCGCTTCGCCTGATCGATCCGCCGAAGGAGGCATTCAAACTCACGGTCGAAACGGTCCTGAAACCCGACGGCAATCATGCGCTGCTCGGTCTGTATCGGTCCGCCGGCATTTATTGCACGCAATGCGAGGCAGAGGGATTCCGTCGGATCACGTATTTCCCGGATCGCCCCGATGTGCTTGCGACATATAGGACGACGATTTTCGGGGATGCCAAGACCACGCCGGTTCTGCTGGCCAATGGAAATTGCGTTTCCCGGGACCTCATGCCCGATGGCCGGATCCGGGCCGTCTGGCATGATCCACATCCGAAGCCATGCTACTTGTTCGCGCTCGTCGCCGGCGAGTTGGCCAATCTGCAGGATTCGTTCACGACCGGTTCAGGGCGCCAGGTCGCTCTGAACGTCTATGCCGCGCAGGATAAAATTGACCAATGCGCCTACGCCCTGGAAGCGCTGAAGCGCGCAATGCGGTGGGATGAGGAAAAATTCGGTCGCGAATGCGACCTGGACAATTTCAACATCGTGGCTCTTTCCGATTTCAACATGGGCGCGATGGAGAACAAGGGGCTGAACATTTTCAATGACAGCTTCATTCTCGCCTCTCCGGATACGGCGACGGATCAGGACTATGCGACTATCGAAGCGGTTGTGGCCCATGAATATTTTCACAATTGGACGGGGAACCGGATCACATGCCGGGACTGGTTCCAGTTGTGTCTCAAAGAAGGGCTGACCGTCTTTCGGGATCAGGAGTTTACCAGTTCTGTCCGTTCGCGCGCCGTAAAACGCATTGCCGATGTAAAACAGTTGCGCGCGCTGCAATTCCCCGAGGATGCGGGCATGCTCGCCCATCCGGTTCGTCCACAATCCTATTTGGAGATCAGTAATTTCTATACCGCCACGGTTTACCTGAAAGGTGCCGAAATCGTCCGAATGCTCAGAACACTGATCGGTTCCGCCGCATTTCGCAAAGGCATGGACCTGTTTTTCCGGCGCTACGACGGGCAGGCGGTCACGGTCGAGGATTTCCTGGGATGCTTCTTGGAGGCCCCCGGCCCCGTCTTCGAGCAATTCATGCTGTGGTATCGTTCGAAGGGAACGCCGCAGCTTGAAGCAAAGGGGCATTTTTGCGCAAAGACGCGCAGCTACGAACTGACCCTCAAGCAACGTTCGCCGCAGCCGGACGGGAATGCCGGGAAGCAGCCCATGGTTATTCCGGTCGAAACCTCTCTCATCGGAGAGCGGGGCGATATGTCCGTAAAGCTGGATGGTCGGCCATTCGATGGGCTCTTGGTGCTGGATCGCGAGGAGCGCGTGTTTCGGTTCACGGACGTCCCGGATGAGCCGATCCCGTCGCTGCTGCGTGGTCTCTCGGCGCCGATTCACCTCCACATTGACCGTTCGGATGCCGAAATAGCCCGGATCGCCGCGCGCGAGACTGACGGTTTCAATCGTTGGCAGGCATTGCAGACCTTGTCCATGAATGTTCTGCTGGATGGTGTCCGCGCCGAACCCAAGGACGCGCCTCAGGATTTTCTCTTTGCAATTGGCGCCGTGATCGATGATGCCGCCCAGGATCCGGCGTTTGCCGCATTGGCGCTCACCTTGCCCGAGGAAAGGGAGATCGCGCAGCATGTCGAGGGATTGCTGCATCCCGATCTGATTCATCGAAGTCGAAATCATCTTCGTGATCGGTTGTCGCGAAAATATGGAGAGGCTTTCCTCGAGCTCCGGGCTGAAAATGTCCCGGGGGCACCCTATGCGCCCGATCCGTTTCAGGCCGGCAGGCGCAGTCTGCGGAACACGGTTCTGGATCTGGCTTGTGCCGGTGGGGACAGCGCGGCCTTCGACCTTGCCTGGCGGCAGTTTCAGGAGGCTGACAATATGACGGACTGCGTCGCCGCGTTGGGGATTTTAGCCCGAAGCCGTTCAAGACGCGGACAAGAGGCGTTGACACGTTTCGAAGAAAGATATTCGGACAAACCTCTCGCCATGGACAAGTGGCTGGCTATACAGGCCGCCTTGCCCGATTCCGAAGCGGTCGCGCGCGTCAAGGGATTGCTGTCCTCGGACCGCCTGGCGGACAGGAATCCCAATCGTGTACATGCGCTCGTCGGAACCTTTGCCAACGAGAACCTCACTCAATTCAACGCCCCCGACGGAAGCGGATACGCATTGGTGACCGAACTGGTCGCCGAACTGGACGGACGCAATCCGATCTTGGCTGCACGGCTTCTTTCCGCGTTCGCGGCATGGCGCCGGCTGGAACCGACGCGCCGTTCCAAAGCCGAGCAAGCCTTGCGCGCCCTTCGCGCGCTTCGCGCGCTCACATCGGACGTAACCGAAATTCTCGACCGTCTACTCATGGAGGCGAGCAAGAACTGAGCAACCCATGGAAGCTGAT
>JBCCVK010000240.1:0-4479 GCA_039195495.1 Pseudomonadota bacterium | reverse complement strand
TGCAGCCAATGTGGCGTGCCCTATTGCCAAAGCCATTGTCCGCTGCACAACAATATCCCCGACTGGCTGCACCTGACCGCCGAGGGTCGATTGCGGGAAGCCTATGAGATCAGCCAGGCGACCAACGCCTTTCCCGAGATCTGCGGTCGTATCTGCCCACAGGACCGATTGTGCGAGGGCAATTGCGTGATCGAACAAGCGGGCCACGGCACGGTGACCATTGGCTCCGTCGAGAGATACATCACCGACACCGCCTGGGAGCGGGGGTGGGTCGCGCCCATCGCTCCAGCGCAGGACCGCCGCGAAAGCATAGGCATCATCGGCGCCGGTCCGGGTGGCCTGGCGGCGGCGGACATGCTGCGCCGGCATGGCGTGCAGGTCACCGTCTACGACCGCCATGACCGCGCGGGCGGGCTGTTGACCTACGGCATCCCCGGTTTCAAGCTGGAAAAGGATATCGTGATGCGGCGCGTCAACCAGCTCGAGCGGGGCGGCGTCCGGTTCGTGCTGAATTGCGACGTGGGGAAGGATCTGTCGTTTCAGGACATTCGCGGCCGGCACGATGCGGTGCTGATCGCCACGGGCGTCTACGGGTCGCGCGAACTGGACGTTCCGGGCGCGCAGGCCTCCGGTGTCGTCAGGGCGATCGATTATCTGACCGCCTCCAACCGCAAGTCCTTCGGCGACGACGTGCCCGCGTTCGACACGGGGGCCTTGAATGCGGATGGCAAACGCGTGGTGGTCGTCGGTGGGGGCGACACCGCCATGGATTGCGTACGTACGGCGGTTCGCCAGGGTGCGGTCGGCGTGACATGTCTTTACCGACGCGACCGGGCCAACATGCCGGGCTCGCAGCGCGAGGTGGCCAATGCCGAAGAAGAAGGGATCGAATTCGCCTGGCTTTCGACGCCGCGGGGATTCGTCGTCGGCGATCATGTCGAGGGCGCGGTGGTGCAGAAGATGCGCCTTGGCGCCCCCGATGCGACCGGCCGTCAGACCCCCGAGATCGTCGAGGGCGCGGATTATGTCGCCGCGGCCGATCTGGTCATCAAGGCGCTGGGCTTCGAACCCGAAGCATTGCCGGCGCTTTGGGGCGAAGAGGCGCTGGAAGTGACCCGCTGGGGCACGATCAAGGCGGATTTCCGCACGCATGAGACCAGCCTTCCCGGCGTCTATGCCTGCGGCGACATCCAGCGGGGCGCCAGCCTGGTGGTCTGGGCGATTCGAGATGGCCGCGAAGCCGCGCAAGCGATGCTTGACTACATCGATGGCGCCGCGCGCCTGGCCGCGGAATAGTTTCTCGGGACCCGAAATCGGCCCCGTGCGCGGCTCCATGCGTTTCGCATGCGACCGTGGCGGTGCAGGCGCAAGGGTGATAAGGCAGATGCCCTGACCTTTATGTGGTGGTCGACAAAGGATGAAGGCATGTCAAGGAAGACAGGACAGTGTTTGTGCGGCGCCGTGCGGGTCACCGTCCGGAACATGCCTTTGCGGATGGAAGCTTGCCATTGCGCCACGTGCCGCCGCTGGACGGGGGGCGCCCCCTATCTCGGCGTGGCGGTGGCCAGGGCCGACGTCTTGTTCACGGGGGAGGACGATATCGGTATCTACCGCTCCTCGGGCTGGGCTGAGCGCGGTTTTTGCCGGAGATGCGGCGCGCACCTGTTCTTCCGCATGGCGGGGGCGGCGCTGACCGACAATCTGAGTCTCTGCCCGGGCATCCTGGATGACGTGTCGGGGATCGTGCTGACCCAGGAGATGTTCATCGATCAGAAGCCCGACGTTTATGACCTGACCGGAGAGCGTCCCCGGATCACGCGGGCAGAGGCCCTTGCCCTGCTCGACGAACATCTGGAGCGGAAGGGGATGGAAAGGACATCGGACCATGACTGATACCGCCAGGACCGGAGGGTGCCTGTGCGGTGCCGTCCGCTACACGCTGTCTGAAGCGCCAAGGACCTATGGCGCCTGCCATTGCCGGATGTGCCGCAGATTCTCGGGCGGCATCGAGCTTGGCGTCGAGGTTCGGCCCGACGGCGTCGCATGGGAGGGGGAGGACCGCATCCGCACGTTCAAGTCGTCCGAATGGGCCGAACGCGGCTTTTGCGACATTTGTGGGTCGAGTTTGTTCTGGCGTCTGATCGCGCCGGGGCCGATGCAGGGGCTTTTGTCCCTGAGCGCCGGATCGCTCGACAGTCTCGAGGGGCTGGACTTCGATATCGAGGTTTACATCGACCACAAGCCGACGACTTACGCCTTCGCCGGGGAGCGCAGGCAGATGACCGAAGCGCAGATTCTGGAAATGGTGAGGGCCGGCGGCGAAGATGCGCCATGACGACACCGGCCCGGCCGGTGATGTGACACGACTTCAGGAATTGCCGTGCGCTTCGGGCCGGTTGAGCGGCGGGCGACGCGAATTGATCGCCCGGCACCACGAGGGGACGAGACATGACCAGATACAGGCCGGAATGGGCCGCCGCCGAAGAGGCCCGGCGCCGCTGGATGACCGAGCATTCGCTTTACGACGAAGCCGACGAGCACAGTTCGGGCGGAGTGGGCCTGGTCGTTTCGATCGACGGCAAGGCCAGCCGCAAGGTGGTCTAAAATGGAATCGACGCGCTGAAGGCCGTCTGGCATCGCGGCGCCGTGGATGCCGACGGCAAGACCGGCGACGGCGCGGGCATCCATGTGCAAATCCCGATGAGTTTCTTTTACGATCAGATCCGCCGCACCGGGCACGAACCCGACGCCAGCCGGTTGATCGCGGTGGGGCAGGTGTTTCTGCCGCGCACGGATTTCGGGGCGCAGGAAAGCTGCCGGACCATCGTCGAGACCGAGGTTCTGCGCATGGGCTATTACATCTATGGCTGGCGCCATGTGCCGGTGAATGTCGAGGTGCTGGGCGAGAAGGCCAATGCGACCCGGCCCGAGATCGAGCAAATCCTGATCTCGAATGCGAAAGGCGTCGATGAAGAGACGTTCGAGCGCGAGCTTTACGTGATCCGCCGCAGGATCGAGAAGGCCGCCGCCGCCGCGCAAATCAGCCAGCTTTATCTCTGCTCGCTCAGCTGCCGTTCGATCGTTTACAAGGGCATGATGCTGGCCGAGCAGGTGGCCGAATTCTATCCCGACCTCAAGGATGCGCGTTTCGAGAGCGCCTTCGCCATCTACCATCAGCGGTATTCGACCAATACATTTCCGCAATGGTGGCTGGCCCAGCCGTTCCGGATGCTGGCCCATAACGGCGAAATCAACACGCTGAAAGGTAACGTCAACTGGATGAAAAGTCACGAGATCCGAATGGTCTCGGGCGCCTTCGGCGAGATGGCCGAAGACATCAAGCCGATCATCGCGAACGGCGCCTCGGATTCGGCGGCGCTGGATGCGGTGTTCGAGGTGTTGGTGCGGGCGGGCCGCAACGCGCCGATGGCCAAGACGATGCTGGTGCCCGAAAGCTGGTCGCAGCAGGCGCTCGAGCTGCCCCAATCGTGGCGGGACATGTATTCCTATTGCAATTCGGTGATGGAGCCGTGGGACGGCCCCGCCGCGCTGGCCATGACCGATGGCCGCTGGGTCTGCGCCGGGCTGGACCGAAACGGATTGCGTCCGATGCGTTACGTCGTCACCGGTGACGGGCTGATGATCGCGGGCTCCGAGACCGGGATGGTCCCCGTCGACGAGGCCGCGGTGAAGGAGAAGGGCGCGCTGGGTCCGGGGCAGATGATCGCCGTCGACATGCGGCGGGGCGAACTGTTTCGCGATATCGAGATCAAGGACAAGCTGGCGGCGGCGCAGCCCTATGCCGAATGGGTCGGCAAGATCGTCGATTTGCAGGAAAGGACCAGCGGCGTGACCGAACGGGCGATCTATTCCGAGGGTGAACTGCGCAGGCGGCAAATCACCGCCGGGTACAGCATCGAGGAGCTGGAGCAGATCCTGACGCCGATGGCCGAGGATGCAAAGGAAGCGGTCGCTTCGATGGGCGATGACACGCCAAGTGCGGTGCTCAGCGAGATGTACCGCCCTCTGAGCCATTTTTTCCGGCAGAACTTCAGTCAGGTGACGAACCCGCCGATCGACAGTTTGCGCGAATACCGGGTGATGAGTCTGAAGACGCGGTTCGGCAACCTCAAGAACGTGTTGAGCGAGGATTCGAGCCAGACCGAAATCCTGTCGCTTGACAGTCCCTTCGTGGGCAATGCGCAGTTCGAGGAACTCTTGAAGCATTTCGCCGCCGCCGTGGTCACGCTGGACTGCACCTTTCTCGCCGATGGCGGGTCGCTGAGCGAAGCGCTCGATCGGATTCGGCGCGAGGCCGAGGATGCGGTGGCTTCGGGGGCGGCGCATATCGTCCTGACCGATCAGGGCCAGAATGCGGCGCGGGTGCCGATGCCGATGATCCTGGCGACCTCGGCGGTGCATTCCTGGCTGACTCGCAAGGGTTTGCGCACCTTCTGCTCGATCAACGTGCGGTCGGCG
>JBCCVK010000239.1:0-4511 GCA_039195495.1 Pseudomonadota bacterium | reverse complement strand
TTTTCAGCAGGGCCATGGGTACTTTACCCTTGCGAAAACCTTTCATCTCGATCTCGGGCCGTGCCTCGACGAGCTTTTCGTTGACCTTGGCATCCAGTTCGTCCGCCGTCACCGTGATGGTGTAACCGCGCTTCAGACCTTGGTTCAGGGTCTCGGTGACCTGCATATCGTTCATCCTCGTCGTCGGGTTTTGCGCCGCGCGCTCAAGCGCTTTCGAAAATCAGGCGTCCTTCTATGCTAGGGTATATGGCGGTTGCAAGTGAAAAGCCCGGCACCGGCCGGACACCATGCGCACGAGACCGCAATCGAGACCGCCGCATCCGCGAAAGGTCTTGTTACGTTTAGGCTTGAGCACGTCCTTGATTCCGCATGCCGGCAAAACGGGTTTGCCATTCTTCTCTCCGTTCGTCGGTGATTTTGGAAAACAGCATGTCCGGAACGGTGAAGGCGTGACCGGGCCTTAACACGGTCAGCGCCGTGCCCATATCGTCGGGCCAGCTGTCGTCGGAGGTGTTGAGCGCCGTCAGCATGGTCCGCGCGGCATCCGGGATGAACGGTCTCGACAACACCGCGCAGATGCGGATCAGGTTCAGCGCCAGGCGGATCTGCGCGGCCGCCTGATCCGGATGGTGCTTGAACGTGGACCAAGGGGCGGTGGATTGCAGGTATTCATTGCCCGCCGCCCAGATCGACCGTAACCCGGCGGCCGCCTTGCGGACCTCCATCGCTTCCATCTGCGCCTCGTAGGCGCGGGTTTTGCAGGTGAGGTCTTCGATCAGGGCCTGCTCGGCTTCCTTCCATTCGCCGCCTCGGGGGACCGTTTCGCCGAATTTGGAACGGCAGAATTTGGTGACGCGGCTGACCAGATTGCCTAACACGTCGGCGAGATCCTTGTTTATGCCGGTCTGAAAACTCTCCCAGGTGAATTCGCTGTCACCGGATTCGGGCGCATGGGACAAAAGCCACCAGCGCCAGTAATCGGCCGGCAGGATGTTCAGGGCCTGATCCTGAAAGATGCCACGCCCTTGACTGGTGGAGAATTGACCACCCTCGTAATTCAGGTAATTGAACGACTTGATATAATCGACCAGCTTCCATGGCGCGCCCGAGCCGATGATCGTCGCAGGAAAGCTGAGCGTGTGAAACGGCACGTTGTCCTTGCCCATGAACTGGACATATCGCACCTCGTCGGCACCTTTGTCGGTGCGCCACCAGCGCTGCCAGTCGATCTCGGACTTGCCATTGGCCTCGGCCCATTCGGCCGCGCAGGCGATATACTCGATGGGCGCGTCGAACCAGACGTAAAAAACCTTGTTTTCCATGCCGGGCCAGTTTTCCGTTCCCTTTTTTACCGGCACGCCCCAGTGAATGTCACGGGTGATGCCGCGATCTTGCAGGCCGTCGCCGTCATTCAGCCATTTCTTGGCGATTGAAGTCGTCAGCACCGGCCAATCTGTCTTGCCGTCGATCCATCTTTCCAACCGGTCTCTCAATGCCGATTGGCGCAGGTAAAGATGCTTGGTCTCACGCATCTCCAAATCGGTCGAACCCGAGATGGCACTGCGCGGCTCGATAAGGTCGATGGGATCCAGTTGCTTGGTGCAATTCTCGCACTGGTCCCCGCGCGCGCTGTCGTAACCGCAATTCGGGCAGGTGCCTTCGACGTAACGATCGGGCAGGAAGCGGCCATCGGCCTTCGAGTAAAGCTGGAATTCGCTCACTTCGCGGATCAGGTCATTCTCGGCCAGAGCCCCGGCAAAATACTGGGTCAGCCTGTGGTTGTGCGGACTGGAAGAGCGGCCGAAGTGATCGAAGGACAGATGGAAACCTTTCGCGATTTCGGCCTGCATCGCATGCATTTCGGCGCAAAACGCTTCCACCGGTCTGCCGGCCTTGGCGGCCGCCAGTTCAGCCGGTGTGCCATGCTCGTCCGTGGCGCAGAGGAACATCACCTCGTGACCACGCTGGCGCATGTAGCGCGCGTAAAGATCGGCCGGCAACTGGCTGCCGACGAGGTTGCCCAGATGTTTGATCCCATTGACGTAAGGGATCGCCGAGGTGATCAGAATGCGGGCCATGCCAAACGCTCCTTGGAGTTCGCGTGGGATCTACCTTACCGGGCCGCGCGACGCTAGGGGGGCTCATGACGGATCGTGCGGCGTTCTGAGCCGCCGCAACAACCGACCGATGGTGAATGACGTACGTGGGACATAAACGTATCTGGTCCGGGTTCGGGCCGCCGGCCGCGCGCGCATTCTGCCAAAACCGAAAATCACCAATACGATATGACCGAGCGCCAGAAAGGCGAACAGGGCGTCCGGTCCGAACGCTTTGATGAGCATGGAGGATATCAGCGGGCTTGCGATGGCGCCCACGGCGAAGAAGAACATCAGGGCCGCCGACAACTCCACCCGGTCCCGATCCCGCGTGAAGTCATGGGCATGCGCCGCGGCGACCGAATAGATCGGGAAGGTCACGAAGCCGAAAAGCCCCGCCGAGGTCAAGACCGCAAGGCCGCCGGACAGGTCGACGAGCATGATGAGCCCAGAGGAGAGAATCGCCGCGAATGACAGACTGATCAGCACCCAGCGGCGATCGATCTTGTCCGCCAACCATCCCATCGGATATTGCGCCAGGGCACCGCCTCCGACGAATGCCGCCAGAAACAGGCCGATCTGATCGGATCGCAGGCCAAGTTCCTGTCCGTAGACGGGACCGACCATCCGAAACGCGGCGGAGGTCAGACCCGCGGTGATCACTCCGGCGGCGGCAAGGGGGGACTGGCGGATGGCCAGCACCGGACGCAGGCGCGGTGCCGCGGGGGTTTGGGGTTGGCTGATCGTGGTCAGCGTCAAGGGCAGAAGCGCGGCGCAGCAGATCAGTGCGAGCATGTTGTAGGAGAGATAGCTCGCCGGTTCGAGAACGCTGATCATCAGTTGAGCGATCAGCGAACCGCCCATGTCGACGAGGCGGTAGATGCCCATCGCCCGGCCACGTGTGGCATTTGTCACCTTCATTTGCAGCCACGCCTCGATCACGGTATAACACCCTGCCACGCACAGACCGGTCGCCACCCGCATCAGAGCCCAGGCCATCGGATCGATGATCATCATATGGGCCAGAAGACCGATGGCGCCCGCCGCCGTGAAGGCCGCGAAGGCGCGCGAGGGTCCGACCGATCCCATCAAGCGCGGCGCCCACCAGCAGCCTATGAAGAAGCCTACGAAATGGGCCGAACCCAGCAGGCCGACCTCGACTGCGGTGAATCCCAGGGTCAGTCCTGAAAGGGCGTCAAGCGGTCCGACGCCGCCCGAACTGAGCTGCAACAGCACGACGGAGAGAAAAAGCGCGGCGAAGGAGATGAAAAGGCGCATGGAACCCGTCCCGTTCCCATCATCTAGGGTCGATCGGTTGGACGGATCCCTCGCCTTTTCGACCTATATGTGTCGTTTTCAATGATCTCGGGGGCCGGCCTCTACGATACGCGCGAGAATCCGTAATCCGACCATCGAGCCCACCAAGTCGGCGTAACCGGTCGCACCGAAGGTTCTGCGATCCACGGTTCCGGTCAGAAGGATCGACAAGCTGCGGCGGTCGCCGGCCGCGGTCGCGCGCTGCCGATAGATGCGTGCGTCCAGTGTCAGGGCTCTGGTGACACCTCTTATCGTCAACGCTCCGGTGATCGATGCGCCGGCGCCCTTGCGCCGCACCGAAGTCGATTTGAAACGTATGTGGGGAAAGCGCGCGGTGTCCAATACGCTGGCGGATTTCAATGCGTCGGTGGCCAGGACGAAACCGGTCCGGGCACCGTCGGCGGCGACGGTGATATCGATCCGCGATCGCGAGAGATCGTCGAAGTCGACCGACAGATCGGCCGCGGCGACGGGCATGGTGCCCTTTGCCGGGCTGGTGCCAAAGACGTAGGTGAAACCGACGATCGATTTGTCCTTCTCCAGAAGATAACGAACGGGGTCCGCGGCCGAAAATGTCGCCCAAAGCACAGCCAAAAGCGGCACGAGAAAGGCGAGAGCGGGACGCATGGCGGTTCTCCGAATGGCATCGTTCGAAGTCTAGCAGATCGGATCGCAGAATTCCGCCCCGTTTGTGCGATCGTTCCGTCGCCGCCTTTTCCCGGGACGCCCCAGCCCCCGCATCAAGGCGCGGCGGTCGCGGGAAGACGTCGGAATCGCCGGCGCGACCGCGCTTTATTTCCGTTTGCGCATCGTTCCCGGCCTTGCACCCCTCCATCCTGACCCTAAGCTTTGTGGGGAACACGTGATGGAAAGGTTTTCCAATGAAGTATACCGTGCTGGGCCGTACCGATCTGCGGGTTTCGGTCCTATGTCTCGGGTCGATGACATGGGGTACTCAGAACACCGAGGCCGAAGGGCACGCTCAGATCGACATGGCGCTGGACCGGGGCTTGAATTTCATCGACACCGCCGAGATGTATCCCGTGAACCCGGTCTCGAAAGAAACCGCCGGCCGGACCGAAGAGATTATCGGCACCT
>JBCCVK010000238.1:0-4533 GCA_039195495.1 Pseudomonadota bacterium | reverse complement strand
GCGGCGGTTGGAACCGCTTCCGATCCATCGACATCGGTGACGAGCGAGGACAGGTCATTTTCAACGAAATCCTCCAACGCCTTGCGAAGCGCCGACAGATCGACCCCGCAGGCCTGCATGACTTTGGCCGCGTCCGGCTCTTCTATCAAAGCCAGAAGCAAATGTTCGAGCGTTGCAAGCTCATGCCGGCGTTGATTGGCTTCAGCCAGCGCCGAATGGATAGCTTTTTCCAATGTATTCGAGAACGAAGGCACGTCACGCCCTCCTTGTATCTGAGGTCGGAGGCGGGTCGGGCCCGTATCCAACCGTGGCCTCATGAGTAGAGTTTGGTTTTCTTAGCCGGTCTTCAAGGGTTTTTTCCGGTTTTCACATTCCGGTGACGCATTTTCCACGAGCCGCATGCCACCTAATCGGGCTGGTCGGTTAAAAAAAAGGCGATTTAGAATCGATCCTTGCGTCGACGTATCTCGGTGAAAACGTCGATATCGGATGCGGTCCGCATATCGACGGCAGCCTTGAGAATGGGTGAATCGGCGCGGAGAAACGGATTGGTCGCCAACTCCTCCGACAGAAGCGAGGGGACCGTGGGCGCGTTTTCGGCGCGTCGTGCGTTCACGTCCCGGACGCGGGAAACGAGATCGGAATTCTTCGGCTCAATGGTCATGGCGAACTTCGCATTGGCGGCCGTATACTCGTGACCGGAATAGATCCATGTATGCGCCGGCAATTCTTTCAACTTGCAAAGACCGTCCCACATCATCGCGAAGCTGCCCTCGAAAACACGCCCGCATCCCAGCGCCATGAGGCTGTCGGCGGTAAACGCCGCCTTCGCATCCGGGATGTGGAAAGCGATGTGACCGACGGTATGACCGGACACGTCGATTACGCGCACCTCATGCCCTTCGAAGTCGAAGATGCTGCCGTCGCCGACCTCCAGGTCGAGCTTGGGAAGCCGGTGCGCGTCATTCGCGGCGCCGACGACGGGGCATCGATGTGCCGCGCGCAACGTATCGACACCGTCGACGTGATCGCCATGATGATGCGTGATCCAGATCGCGTCGAGGGACCAGCGGCGCTCTTCGAGGGCAGAGGAAATCGCGGCGGCCTCCGGGGCATCCACCAAGGCGGTCTTTCCGGTTTCCGGGCTATGTATCAAAAAGGCGTAATTGTCTTGCAGACAGGGGATGGTAACGATCTCGATAGGCATGGTGTTTTACCTTGTCATGAGTAAGCTAGGCATCAAGTTTCACCCACTTCCTTAGGGGTTGCAATGCACCTAGATGTGCTGGAACTGCGTGATTTCTACTATCGGACGCAATTGGGTCGGGTGGTACAGCATGCCGTGCGGGATCAGGTTCTCGCGCTCTGGCCCGACGCGAAAGGTCTGAACATGGTGGGCTTCGGTTTCGCCGTGCCGCTCTTGCGGCCCTATCTTTCGGCTGCGCGGCGGGTCATCGGGCTGATGCCCGGCCAGCAGGGCGTCATGCCCTGGCCGGCGGGAATGGCGAACGTTTCGGTGCTTTGCGACGAGCGGCACTGGCCGGTGCCCATGGAATTCGTGGATCGACTGATCCTGATGCACGGCCTGGAGACCAGCGATCATCCTCGCAGCGTTCTGGATGCGTGCGCGCGGGCCCTGGCGCCGGATGGAAGGGTTCTGTTCATCGTGCCGAACCGGGCCGGGCTCTGGGCGCGGCGCGACAAGACACCGTTTGGTTTCGGTCGCCCCTATTCGTTGGATCAGCTCGAGGCGCAACTGAAAAGCCACGGCTTCACCCCCGAAAGACATGTCGCGGCCCTGTTCACGCCACCGACCGACACACGTTTTTGGCTGAAAACGGGTCAGATGTGGGAGCGGTTGGGACGCTCGCTGTCGCCGCGCTGGGCGGGTGGTGTCATCATGCTGGAGGCGAGCAAACGCACGCCTGCCATACCGGGCGCACCCGCCGAGAACGGGTTGCGGAGGCCATTGAGGATTTTGGAAGGCATGACTCAACCGGAAGTGAAACCGATCTAAGGGCGGGCAGATTCGCACGCTGCCCGGGGACCCTCCATCGACGGGCCGGTGCTTCAAAGCGTCGCTGCCGCTCCCGATCGTCAAGATCCTTGGCGAATACAGGTGGGATTGTGGTTTACCCCCTTTGCCATAGCGGTTGCGGGGTGCAGGGTCCTCTGCTACACCCACGCCGATTTCAGTTCGAAAGCGTGCCCGTTCGGGCACGGCGAATCGTGGCCGATCCGATCGCGACGGGAAGCCATAAGACATCGAGGGGGTGGACGTGTCCGGATCAACTGCGATCTCAACCAGCATCGCGATGCGATACGCCACCGCCGTTTTCGAACTGGCCAAAGAGAACGGGAACCCGGAAGCGTTGGAGGCGGATATCGCCGCGCTCGACACCGCCTTGAACAGCAGCAGCGACATGCGCGCGCTGATCCGCTCGCCCGTCTATACACGCGAGGAACAGGCCGGAGCGATCATGGCGATCGCAAAAGGGCTGCAGTTGAGCGACGTTTTCACGAACACGCTGGGCCTTATGGCGTCGAAACGCCGTCTTTTCATCCTGCCGGCGCTTCTCGAGGCCCTTTCGGCATTGCTCGCCGACGAAAAGGACGAGATCACGGCCGAGGTGGTCGCGGCAAAGGCGATGACCAAGTCTCAACAGAAAAAACTCGCCGAATCACTGAAAACCACCGTGGGTAAGGACGTGAAGATCAGCCTGGACGTCGATGCGAACCTCATCGGCGGTCTCATCGTCAAAGTGGGTTCCAAGATGATCGACACGTCGATTCGCGCGAAGCTTGCCAATTTGCGGAATGCAATGAAAGAGGTCGGATAATGGGTATCGAAGCCGCCGAAATATCTGCGATCCTGAAGGACCAGATCAAGAACTTTGGTCAGGAGACCGAAGTTTCCGAAGTGGGCCGCGTGCTCAGCGTCGGCGACGGTATTGCCCGTGTCTTCGGCCTCGACAACATTCAGGCTGGCGAAATGGTCGAATTTCCCGGCGGCATCCGTGGCATGGCCCTGAACCTGGAGAGCGACAATGTAGGCGTCGTGATCTTCGGCGTGGACCGTGACATCAAGGAAGGTGACGTGGTCAAGCGCACCCAGTCGATCGTGGACGTGCCCGCAGGTGACGCGCTGCTGGGCCGCGTGGTCGACGCCCTGGGCCATCCGCTGGACGGCAAAGGCCCCATCGAGGCGGACGAGCGCCGTATCGCCGACGTGAAGGCGCCGGGGATCATCCCGCGCAAGTCGGTGCATGAACCGATGGCGACCGGCCTGAAGGCCGTGGATGCGATGATCCCGATCGGTCGCGGTCAGCGCGAACTGATCATCGGAGACCGGCAGACCGGCAAGACCGCCGTCGCCCTGGACACCATCCTGAACCAGAAAGTCTACAACGACGCGGCCGGCGATGACGAAAGCAAGAAGCTTTATTGCGTTTACGTCGCCGTGGGGCAGAAACGCTCCACCGTCGCCCAATTGGTGAAGAAGCTGGAAGAGACCGGCGCGATCGAATATTCGATCGTCGTGGCCGCGACCGCGTCCGATCCCGCACCGATGCAATTCCTGGCCCCCTACTCTGCCACCGCCATAGCCGAGTATTTCCGTGACAACGGCCGCCACGCGCTGATCATCTACGACGATCTGTCCAAACAGGCCGTGTCTTATCGTCAGATGTCGCTGCTGCTGCGTCGCCCGCCGGGACGCGAAGCCTATCCGGGTGACGTGTTCTACTTGCACTCGCGCCTGCTGGAGAGATCCGCGAAACTGAACGAAGATAACGGCGCGGGCTCCTTGACCGCTCTGCCGATCATCGAAACGCAAGGCGGCGACGTCTCGGCCTTCATCCCAACCAACGTGATCTCGATCACCGACGGGCAAATCTTTCTCGAAACCGAATTGTTCTATCAAGGCATCCGTCCAGCCGTGAACACCGGCTTGTCGGTGAGCCGTGTGGGCTCCTCGGCGCAAACCAGCGCGATGAAATCGGTTGCCGGTCCGGTGAAGCTCGAACTGGCGCAATATCGCGAAATGGCCGCGTTTGCCCAGTTCGGCTCCGATCTGGATGCCGCGACCCAACGGCTGCTGAACCGTGGCGCCCGCCTGACCGAATTGATGAAACAACCGCAATACGCGCCCCAGACCAATGCCGAAATCGTCTGCGTGATCTATGCCGGCACCAGCGGTTATCTTGACGGTATCGACGTGAAGGATGTCGGCCGGTTCGAGGCCGGTCTGTTGGCCCACCTGCGCGCGAAGCATCAGGACCTGCTGGAACACATCACCGGGGAAGATCCGAAGATCAAGGGCGAAGCGGAACAAAGAATACGAACGGCGCTTGACGCCTATGCCAAAGACTTCGCGTAAGCCCGGAGAGGACCGGACATATGCCAAGCCTGAAGGATCTGAAAAACCGGATCGAGAGCGTCAAGAGCACGCGGAAGATCACCAAAGCCATGCAGATGGTCGCGGCGGCCAAATTGCGCCGCGCTCAGGATGCGGCCGAGGCGGGGCGCCCCTAT
>JBCCVK010000237.1:0-4537 GCA_039195495.1 Pseudomonadota bacterium | reverse complement strand
CGACCACATATGCCAAAACGGGATCGCACATGGGCTGGATCTTCATACCGAGGCCAAGGCCGATTTCATTCAAGCGTTCGAGACCCATATCCTGAAACCGCGCGATCTGGATTACAGGTTGATGTTTACCGGCCCGACCGGGACCAATGCCATCGAGGCCAGCCTGAAGATCGCGCGAAAAGCGACGGGACGCACCAATGTCGTTGCCTTCACGAACGGCTTTCACGGTGTGACCCTTGGGGCGCTTGCCGCGACCGGCAATGGCTATCACCGCGGCGGTTCGGCAACCGTGCTCGGCGATGTCACGCGTCTGCCGTTCGACGGTTATGTCGACGGGCTGGACACCGTGGATTTGTTCGAGCGGATGCTCCACGACGCGTCATCCGGACTGGACGCGCCAGCGGCGATCCTGCTCGAAACCGTGCAGGGCGAAGGCGGGCTCAACGTGTCGAGCGATGGTTGGTTGCGTGACGTGACGGAACTGGCCCGGAAACACGGTGCGTTGCTGATCATCGACGATATCCAGGCGGGATGCGGACGGACGGGGAGTTTTTTCTCTTTCGAACGCGCCGGCATAACCCCCGATATCGTGGTGCTTGCCAAGTCGATTTCCGGATTCGGCCTGCCGATGGGGCTTGTGCTTGTCCGTCCGCAACACGATCTCATGGGCCCGGCCGAGCATAACGGAACATTCCGCGGCAACACCCATGCCTTCGTTACGGCGCGCGTCGCGCTCGAGAAGTTCTGGAGCGATGCGCGCTTTGAAGCGGACATCCGCCGCCGCGCCCATATTGTCGAGAAAGGGCTGGAAAACGTCACCCGGGTGATTCCCGGCGCGCGCCTCAAGGGTCGCGGAATGATGCGCGGGGTCGATGTGATCTCGGGGGAACTGGCAACCGCGATCTGCCGCCGCGCCTTCCAATATGGGCTGATCATCGAGACATCGGGTTCCAACGATGAAGTGATAAAGGTCCTGGCACCGCTGACGACGCCCGATGCCGTCCTCGAAGCCGGATTGTCGATCCTGGTCAAAGCCGCGCGCGAGGTGATCGCCATCGATCCGATTGCGGCGGAATAGGACGATGCCCGCCGCTTCCCGCACGCGGCGCGTATCGCACCGACGCGTGCGTCACGGCCGATTGACGGGCGCTTGGTCTTTCCGAACGAATGTCCGTCCGGTGATTGATCTTTCGCGCTACTCGGAGGGTATGCCTGCTGAAACGGCATAAGAGCACATGACCTATATCGTTGAGAAAATCGGCGGGACTTCGATGTCGCGGCTGAGTGAGTTCAGAGATACGCTTTTCATTCGAAATGGTGCGCCACGATATGGCCGCTATTTTGTCGTGTCAGCGTTCGGCGGCATCACCAACTTGCTTCTGGAACACAAGAAGTCGGGGGAACCGGGCGTATACGCGCGATTTGACCGCGGCTCTGACGATTGCGGCTGGCGCGATGCGCTTCGTCGGACCTCGGACGCCATGATTGCCGCTCACGAATCCATTCTCGATCATCCGGACGATATCAAGACCGCCACGGCATTCGTGCAGGACCGAATCCGGGGCGCTCACAACTGCCTGACCGATCTAAAACGTCTTTGCTTTTACGGCAGTTTCCGTTTGAGCGAAAATATGCTTCGGATTCGCGAATTGCTGGCGGGACTTGGCGAGGCGCATTCCGCCTACGCTGCCACCCTGATGCTGTGCCGTTCCGGCATGAAGGCATGTTTCGTCGATTTGTCCGGCTGGTGCGACAAGGCGGATTTGACGCTCGAAGAGCGCATTGCGACCGCTATCGAAGACATCGATCCAACATGGGAATTGCCTGGTATCACCGGATACGCTCAATGCCGCGAAGGTTTGATGAACGCATATGACCGGGGGTATTCCGAGGTGACCTTCTCGCGGCTCGCCGCCATGATAGGGGCGCGCGAAGCCGTCATCCGCAAGGAATTCCACCTGTCATCGGCCGATCCAATTCTGGTCGGTGCCGAAAACGCGCGCAAGATTGGACACACGAATTATGACATAGCCGATCAGATGGCTAATCTGGGGATGGAAGCCATACACCCCGCGGCGGCCAGGATCCTGCGGCGCGCGAAGGTGCCACTGCGTGTCACGAATGTTTTCGAGCCGGACGACCCCGGCACTCTGATCGACCGCCGCCGCGCCGAAAAACCGGCCGTCGAAGTGGTTACGGGTCTGGACGTCGTCGCGCTGGAGGTTTTCGAGCAGGATGCGATGGGAAGCAAGGGCTTTGACGCGGCTATACTCGAAGCGATCGAGCGTCATGATGTGCGGATCGTGTCCAAGACAATGAACGCTAACACGATCACCCATTTTCTGGATGCAGCGGGCGACGCCGTTCGGCTTGTTGCCAATGATCTTTCCGACCTGTATCCCAATGCGCGGATCTCCATACGCGCGCTTACGCTGGTCTCGGTCTTGGGGCGCGATCTCACCGGGCTTTCGGTAACAGCTCGCTCCTTGCAAGCTCTGAGCGAAGCTGGCTTGACGCCGCTCGGTATCGTGCAAGGTCCGCGCTGTGTAGAGACGCAGTTCATACTCGAGGCCGGATATCTCGCCACCGGCATACTGAGCCTTCACGCATGGTGCCGACCGCCCTTTCAAGGTGGCGCCGTCTTGCGCCAGAACCGCCATGGCAGCGCGATGGCCGCAACGGCTATACCGAGTGTGTACCCCATCCAAATCCCTGCCGCGCCGTTGCCGAGGACGAGACCCGTGACATACGCCACGGGCAGAGCGACCGGCCAATAGGCGACCAACGTGATCGTCGTGGGAACTCTGTTGTCCATCAAGCCGCGCAATGCGCCGAGCGACGTGGATTGGATGCCGTCCGCGATTTGCATGAGCGCAAGGACAAGGAACAGCGTGGCCGCGAGTGACACGACCCCGGGATCTTCCGAGAGGGCCGCCGCAATGGCGGGGGCCCAAATGACGAAGATCAGGGCAACGGCGCACTGCCACACGGTGACGATGAGCAGACCGGCCTTCAGAATCGGACGCAACCTGTCACGGCGGGCCCCGCCCATGGCCTGCCCGACGCGGATCGCAACCGCCCCGGCCATTCCGAGCGGGATCACATAGGCAAGGCCAGCCACCGCATTGGCCACCTGATGCGCGGCAAGTGCCGTGGCTCCGAGCCACCCGACCATGATGCCGACGAAGGCATAGGCGCCGCCTTCACCTGCATAACCCAGGCAAAGCGGCAGACCCTCTCTCGTCTGCATGCGCACCCGCGTCCAGGAGACCGGCGAAGGTGCGCGGAACGGCGCCATTCCGGATGACCAGCGCCAAAACGCAAGACCCGCCAAAAGCGCGATCGTCTGCGACAGGATACTTGCAAGACCCGCGCCGAGCAGGCCAAGGCCAACCACATGAATGAGGAGATAGTTGGCCGGCACGTTGATGACCACTCCGAGATAGGACAATGCGACGCCGGTCCACTCTCGGCCAACCCCGTCGAAGAGGCTTTTGAGCACGAAAAACATCGTGAACGGCACGATCCAAAGCGCCATGGCGACCCAATAGGGCAGCAGGATCGCCAGGACCTCTCGCGGCTGTCCGATGGGGTCCAGAAACAGATAGATCAGCATCATCAGCGCAGCGCCTGCACCCCCGGCGAGTGCGGCGAGGACGAGCCCGCTTCTGACATGGGCGGAGACCTCGGCACGGTCCCCGGCGCCTTCGGCCGTTGCGATCTGCACGCCGATGACGGTCACGAGCCCCCACAGAGCGGAGATCAGGATAATCAGGACGGCTGTGGTAATCCCGGCCGCCGCCAGTGGAACGGTGCCAAGCGGTGCAATCATCAAGGTGTCTACGACCCCGATCAGTGTAGCGGCCATCAGGCCGATCATCAGGGGTACGGACAGTTTTAAGAGCGGCCGGATTTCGGCACGCGCCGCGGCGTGCGGCAAGGGAGAGTAGGATGTCATGGTCTGCCGGCCGGTCATCCGGCCCTATGGAAACGCAAAGGGTTGGGGGCGCTCGATGGGGCTGCCTAGCCCAGTTCTGCGATCACCATGACGAAGGCACCTTATCGTTGATGGTCTTGCGGCATCTGGATACGCGAAGACCGGCAGGGTGTCCAGACACGGCGTCCCCGGGCGGCATTGCAACGAGCCGGGCGGATCAGGTTACGGTCAGACCGGCGCCGCCATCCCCTCGTCGGGCGATCCCATCGCCCGGCAGATTGCGCTGACGATCGGCAACGGACGCCAGTTTCGCGACCGGTGCGAATTCGCCACCTGGTCGGTCCGCGTGCCCAAAAACCGATCGAGTGGCGGCAAGGAACGTTTGGACCGTTCCGGTATGTGCCGGTCACGATCCGGGACATCCGTCAGAGAGGCCTAACTGGCCCGAAGCTGCAAAAGTGGCCAAGTTTTGGAACATTTGTGAACGCGATGGGGTCTGGGTGTCGGCAGGGACAGAATCCTACTTGGCGGCCGACTATCCGTTTTAAGTTGCCGTCAGGGTTGACGTAGCGGTAGAGTGTGACGCCCCCCGAGTTCCTT
>JBCCVK010000236.1:0-4539 GCA_039195495.1 Pseudomonadota bacterium | reverse complement strand
TTGCCGGGATCGACCGGCATTCCGAAGCGGACGATCCGCCCGCCCGCCCGCCGCACGGCCTCGGGGGCTTCGTCACGGATGTCCGAGGTTGCCGAAGCCGTGAGTATCAGCGACAGATCGGTCGCCGAGACGGCCAGCGCCGCGGCGATATCGGCGGCGCTGTGCGGCACCGTGCGGACATCGGCCAGCGTCATGCCGAGGGCCGAAAGGCGGTCGGCAACCGCCTGCCGACCCTTGCCCGGTTCATCGTCCCCCCGCACGAGGGTTAGAATCAACGTGACCGTTCTCAGCTTCGGCGGGTGTACGCGGATCGCGGCGGCGGCCCATCCTTCGGCTTCGCACAGCGCATCCTCGGGAACGCCGTAGGAGATGATTTTCACGGTGCCCACCAATCCCCGGTCACGGGTCTGGGTCCACGGATGCGGACAGGCGAAGGTGATCATCGGATGCACGCGGTTCAGGGCCCGAACGGCGGCGGCGTCGATTTCGACGACGCCGGGCGTCGTGGCGTGCAGATTCACCCGACCCGTCGCGGCCTTGCCCCGCCGGATATGCACGGTATCGGGATCGGGAACCAGGGCGCTGGCGAGACGCGCGGCGGCCGTGTCCTCGTCGATATCGCCGTCCTCCAGACGCGCGACGGTGACCGTGCGGAGCCCCGCCGCGGTGAGCCGCGACAGATCGGCGGCGGTCAGGACCGCGCCTTTGCGCAACCTGCCATCCGGAAGTCGCAGGGAATGGGCAAGGATCGCGCCTTTGGCGCGGGCAACGGGCATGGGGCCGAAGATCATGCGCCGCACCGGAGGCATCGGGTGATCTGCGCCATCACCGAAATCGCGATCTCGGCCGGACTGGCCGCGCCGATGTCCAGACCCACGGGCGCATGGATACGGCCCGCCTGGTCGTCGGTGACGCCGGCCTCTTTCAGGCGCGCCAGACGTTTGGCATGGGTGCGGTTGGATCCGAGGCAGCCGAGATAGAAAACATCCGAACGAAGCGCGGTCAGAATCGCCGGATCGTCGAGTTTCGGATCGTGGGTCAGCGTCACCACGGCGGTGCGATGATCGAGCGCCAGAGTCGACAACGCCTCGTCGGGCCAGTCGTTCAGGATCGTTTCGCCCTGAAACCGATGCTGGGCGCCGAAGGTCTCGCGGGGATCCACGACCGTGGGCGCATATCCCGCCATCCGCGCCATGCGCACGAGATGCTGGGCGATATGCACTGCCCCCACGACGATCATCTTCAAGGGCGGATTGTGTACGGTGATGAAGACATCGCCCTCGAATCCCGATCTGTCCGACGAAAATCGCGCCTTGATCTCGCGGGCCAGCGCTCCGGTTGCCCCGTCGCTCACGCCACGCTCCCAGGTTCGCGTGTCCACCCAGTAGGCGACGGCCCGGTGGGCTTTCCGCGCGGCCGTCAGGGCTTCGACCAACTCCGCGCCAAGGGCCTTGCCCAGCGGCTCGACCATCACCCGAATGACACCGCCGCAGGCCAGACCGACGGAAAACGCCTCATCGTCGCTGACACCATATTCCAGAATGCGCGGCTGGCCATCCTCCAGCGCCTCAAGCGCCTCGGCCACCACCGCACCTTCGACGCAGCCGCCCGACACCGAACCCGCGATTTCAGCGGTGCCGGAAATCGCCAACTGGGCGCCGACGGGCCGGGGCGCCGACCCCCAGGTTCGAATCACGGTGGCCAAAGCCGCCCCCCTGCCCTCGCGATGCCAGGCCAGCGCCTGTTCGGGAATCGCGTCTGAACCGATGCTCATATCATCCTCGATGCCGCCATCAGGCGGGCCTTTTCACCCGTGTCCTCGGGACGGCTGAGCGCTTCGGCCAGCGCCTCGAGTGAAGCGACATTATGCCCTGCGCGGAAAGAGTCCACCCGGGGCAGCATCACTTGTATGCCGCGCACCCTCGGCGCAAAACCGTCCCAGCGTAAAAGAGGGTTCAACCAGATCAGCCTGCGGGCCGAAAGCCGGAGCCGATCCATCGCATCCGCCAATGCCTCGGGGTCGTCGCGGTCGAGCCCGTCGGTGATCAAAAGCACGACCGCCCCCTGACTCAGAACGCGCCGGGACCAGTCGCGGTTGAAGGCCCGCAGGCAAGCGCCGATTCGCGTCCCGCCGTTCCAGTCCTGCGCCTGCGCCCCCACGGCCGCCAGGGCCATGTCCACGTCACGGTGACGCAGATGGCGGGTGATGTTGGTCAACCGGGTGCCGAAGGTGAAGGCGTGCACCTTTGCCCATCCCGGGCCTTTGCGGTTCGCGATCGCATGGAGAAAATGCAGAACGGCGCGCGAATAATGGCTCATCGAGCCGGAAATATCGCAGAGCGCCACGAGATTGGGCCAGCGGATGCGATGGGCCCTGGCGCAAAGGTTGATGATCTGACCGTCGCGCCGGACCGCCTGCCGCATGGTGGCCCGCCAGTCGGGATGCGGGCCGTGACGGGCGGGATGCGTGCGCCGCGACCGGAGGGGGTGAACAGGAAGCGTGAGGGTCGACAACATCCGGCGGGCGGCGATCATCTCTTCGCCGCTCATGAGTTCGAAGTCGAGATGGCGCAGGCGTTCCCGCGAAGACGCGGTGCGCGAGGCGTCGATTTCGATCCTTTCGTTCCGCTCCGCGTCCGGCATGTCCGGCGCAGGCCGATCCACGCCCTCGAGCAGCGCCTCGGCCGCGCGTCTTTCCGCCGCTTGCGCCTTGCGTTCTTCCCGCACCCCCCGGATCGACGGCGCCAAGGCGGCGATCATGTGCTCGAGATAGCGCGGGTCGCGCCAGTAAAGACGGAAGATCTGGCGGAAGACCTCACGCTGTTCGGGTCTGGAAACGAAGCAGGCGTGCAACGTCCAAAAGAAGTCACGTCTTTCGGAAAATCCCGCCACCTCCACCGCGCGGACGGCATCCAGCACCCGCCCCGGCCCGATGGGCAGTCCCGCCGCGCGCAGCGCGCGGGCGAAATGGATGATGTTGTGGGACAGCTTGCCGTCGTCGGGAATGGCGAGATCGGTAAACTTGGCCATGCGCTCATTCACCCCCTCGGGGCGGTTTGGGAACGGACATCCGTCCGGTGCCCCGGCGGCATCAGACGGGTTCAAGCGAGGCGCGAACCTCCTCGAGAATTTTCCTGGCTCTGGCCCCCTCGATCTTCTGGATGTCGTCCTGGTATTTCAGGATCGCGCCCATCGTGTCGGCGATGACCTCGGGCGAGAGCGTGACGACGTCGAGCGCCAGCAGGCACCGGGCCCAGTCGATGGTTTCGGCGACGCCGGGTTTTTTGAACAGATCCTCGGTGCGCAGGCGCTGGACGAAGGCCACGACCTCACGGCTGAGGGCGGCGGCGGCTTCGGGCGCGCGGGCGTGCAGAATGTCGATCTCGCGGTCGAAGGTCGGATAGTCGACCCAGTGATAAAGGCAGCGCCGCTTGAGCGCGTCATGCACCTCACGCGTGCGGTTCGAGGTGAGAATCACGATGGGCGGCTCCGGCGCGGCAACGACGCCGAGTTCGGGAATGGTGACCTGAAAATCGGACAGAGCCTCGAGCAGGAAAGCCTCGAAAGGCTCGTCGGCACGGTCGAGCTCGTCGATCAGCAGAACCGGCGCCCCGCCGGGATGCGCGCGCATGGCCTGCAGGAGCGGACGTTCGATCAGATAGTCTTCGGTGAAAAGCTCGGTCTTCAGCGTGGCGCGTTCGGCATTCCCCGCGGCCTCGGCCGCGCGGATCGTGATCATCTGTTCGGCGAAATTCCATTCATAAACGGCCGAAGCGGCGTCCAGACCCTCGTAACATTGCAGGCGAATCAGACGCCGTCCGAAAGCGGCCGCGATCGCCTTGGCGATCTCGGTCTTTCCGACGCCGGCCGCCCCTTCGAGAAACAGCGGCCGCGCCAGTCTGAGCGACAGGAAAACCACCGTCGCCAGCGGCCGGTCGCACACATAGCCCTGATCGGCAAGCAGCGTCCGCATGTCGTCGATGGATGCGATATCCTTCAAGGCCGATCCTCCCACGTCCATAGCTGCATTTGAGCCGGGTAAGGTCAAGGGCTCCCATAGCGGATTGGTGGCCGCGTCATCGCCTTTCGGCGGCCTCATGCGATACGGGCGCAGGGGATGGCGGTCTGACGGCCGAGATGCGGCTTGCGCCTCGAAGAGGGCGTTGGACGGCGCTCATGAACGCGCCGCCGTCGCCCGAGTCCGGAAAAGCGCCGCAAGACGGTGAGAGAGATGACCGAGACCGCGACCGACGGCGGATCGACGGACACCGTCGCGGAACCACGGCCCAAACGCCGCCGAAGACCCGGCGGAGCGCGTCATCCGAAACCGACACCAAGGCCGATCCCAGGGATGCGGTCGAGATCATGCCAGCGAAACACGGCAGATCGACACTCGAACGGAAATCCGACTTGCCGCTTCCGGCCCGCGCGCTAGGCTCGGACCATGACCGACCGCGCGTTTCGCGACATTCGTGGATTTCGTATCTACAACGATTACCTGCGGGTTTCCGAGCAGTCGGCCCTTCTGGACGACCTGCG
>JBCCVK010000235.1:0-4541 GCA_039195495.1 Pseudomonadota bacterium | reverse complement strand
TCCATGCGCGTCTTGTCCCCCAGGATCGAGCCCCCCGAACGCGCCGAACTGGGATCGATGGCCAAAACCGCCACTTTGAGCCCTTGCGCCGTCAGATGGGTGCCGAAGCTTTCGATGAACGTGGATTTACCCGCGCCGGGCGCCCCCGACAAACCGACCCTCAGCGCTTCGCGCCCAAGGGGTTTCAGTGCGTCAAGCAAGGCCGTGGCTTTTATTCTGTGGTCGGGATGACTGCTTTCGACCAGTGTTATGGCCCGGGCCAGGGCGCGGCGTTCGCCCATGCCCACGCGCCGCGCCAGTTCCGAGATTTCGTTCGAATCACCTTGCATTCTTCCGTCCATTCCCAGATGGCTGTATTGACGGGCCAAAAACTGGCTTGCCCTGGTGACAGGATGAATGTCCAGCATGTTGCACCGCAAGGGTCCAAAGATGCGACGATCGATTTCGGTACTTTTCTTTCTGACCTGTACCATCTGTCTCTGCCTCCCGGCCACGGCCACGGCCGCACGCCGCGACGAGGCACGGTTCGATATTTATCTGCGTGGGATCAAAGCCGGCGTGCTGGCCCTCTCGGGCTCCGACAACGGCCAAGCCTATGCCGTCGCCGGCAGGCTTGAAAGCACCGGTCTGATCGGTGCGATCGTCAAGGTGCGTTATGACGCGAAATCCAAAGGTCGAATCACCCGTCAGGGATTCTCACCGCGGAGTTATTTCGAAAAAACAACCGGTTCGGCCCGAAATTCAGAAGTGTCGATGACCTACAGGAGTGGCGTGCCACGGGTCGAGAGGATCAATTCCTCGAAAAAAACGGGGCCGAACGCGGTCGATCCGGCGACGCAGAAGGGCACGCTGGATCCGATGACGACAATCTACGGCGCGCTGAGGGACGTATCCCGAGCCGAGGTTTGCAACTACAACATCCGTATGTTCGATGGCAAACGCGTCAGCCGGGTGCGGCTGTCAAACCCCGCACCCAGAGGCGAAGGGTTCGTCTGCGCCGGAGAATATCGCCGGATCGCCGGATTCAGCGACAAGGAAATGGCCGAGAGGCAACGCTTCCCCTTCACGCTGAGTTACGACAAAATCGGCAACGATCTTTACCGCGTCACCGGGATCAGGATGATCACCACGTTCGGCAACGCGGTTTTGTCGCGTCGCTGAAAATCGGCAAACGGTCCCGGGGACGTCGCTTTGTCGGGGGATGGGGTTTTGCACATCCCAAGCACGTTCGCACGGATGGCGGCACAAGTCTTGCCCGGGCGGGGGTCCTTTGCATGTCGTCAGCCATCCAGCAAACGGCGCTGACGTAAGCCGCCCGGGGCGCATACCGGATATCGATGCTTCGTCAATCTAGGCGAATTGCGCACGAAGTACGTTTTTCTGCACCTTGCCCATTGCATTGCGCGGCAATCGAGGCACGATCTCATAGCGGCGGGGCCGCTTGAAACGTGCCAGCGTGTTCCGCAGCGCCTCGTCGATCCTGTCGATATCGGGCAGCGTCCCCGGTCGCGGAACCAGCACCGCCAGCACGCTTTCTCCGAAATCCGCGTGCGGCACACCGATCACCGCGCTTTCCAGAACCCCAGGCTGCGCATCCAGAATCAGCTCGATTTCCTTGGGGTATATATTGTAGCCCCCCGAGATGATCAGATCCTTGCTGCGCCCCACGATCTGGACATAGCACCGGTTGTCGATCAGCCCCAGATCACCCGTGATAAAAAAACCATCCTCCCGCAGCTCTTCCCGCGTTTTTTCGGACATCCTCCAATATCCCTTGAACACGTTTTCGCCACGCACTTCGATCTGCCCGATCTCGCCATGGGGCAATTCCCGGCCCGTCGCCGGATCGGTGATCTTCAACTCCACCCCCGGCAGGGGAAACCCCACCGTGCCCGGCCTCCGGTCCCCGTCATAAGGGTTCGACGTGTTCATGTTCGTCTCGGTCATGCCATAGCGTTCCAGTATCCGATGTCCGGTTCGGCTCTCGAACCGCCTATGGATATCGGCCGGCAAAGGCGCGCTGCCCGAAACGAACAGCCGCATATGCAGCGCCTTCTCTCGCGTGAAGCGGGGATCGTTCAGCAATCGCGTATAGAAGGTCGGCACCCCCATCATCACGGTTGCATGTCCCATCCTGTCCAGAACATCGTCCACGTCGAATGCGGGCAGGAAGCTCATCGTGCCGCCGGCCAGCAGCGTGATGTTCGTCGCCACGAACAATCCATGCGTGTGAAAGATCGGCAGCGCATGGAGCAGGACATCCGTATCGGTGAACCTCCAGCAGTCCTTCAGCGTCTTGCAATTCGACAAGAGGTTGTTCTGGGTCAGCATCGCCCCCTTCGAACGACCGGTCGTGCCCGACGTATAAAGAATCGCCGCCAAATCATGGACCGTTCGCGCCACCGTGGCGAATTTGTCGGAAACCGTCCTTGCCGTCTCGGCCAGCGAACCGGTACCATCCGCGTTCAGCGTGACCGGTCGCGTCCCCGCCACGGCTGCGGGAGCGTCCTTGGCGGCACCATCGCAGACGAACAACGCCGCTTCGCTGTCTTCGATGAAATAAGACACTTCGGACGCCGTATAAGCCGTGTTGAGCGGCAGGAACACGGTGCCGGACTGAACGCAGGCCGCATAAAGCGCCAGCGCATGGTGCGATTTGCGGACCTGCGCCGCAACCCGGTCGCCCGGAACGAGTCCGAATTCCACGAACGCATTCGCATATCGCGCCGCCAGCCGGACGAAGGCCGCGTAAGTCACTTGGCTGCCATCCGATAGTTGCAAGAACACCCGCGCGCTGCCCGCATGGGGGGCAAGAAGCGCATCATAAAGGGGATTGGTCATGCCGGACCTCTATCGTATCCGCCTCATGGCGCGGCGCGTGCCAGGCCGTTTACCTCGGCCGAGGCCGCAACCCGCCCCGTCCCGACGAATTTTTCATGATTTTGGGCGATGCGGCGGCGGTCGTACAAGTAGTTCACCATCACCCCGCGACTTTGCCGCAACCCGTTCTCCGACATGTCGGCCTCGGCATGTACCGCATGCACCAGCGCCCCGTTGCTCAGATGAAACCGCGCCACGGGATCGCGGGGCAACCCATCGTCGCGCTTGATCTCCAGCAGATATTGCGCCGCTCTTTGTCGCAGCGTTTCCGGCGCGTCGGCGGCTTCGCCCGGCGCGATTTCCCGCAGCCAGCCCGCCAGCCCTGGAATGGGCGACAGTGTTACAAAGGTTTTCAGATTTTTCAGCTCCGCCGACATATCCAAGACCACCTGCTTGATCAGGGAATTGCCGAAGGACACCCCCTTCAGCCCCGCCTGGCAGTTCGAGATCGAATAGAACACGGCAGTATCCGCCTCTTGCGCCGTCAGACAAGGGCGGCTGTCGGCCAAAAGCGCCTGCACCGATGTCGGCACGCCCTTGGTCAGCGCCACTTCGACGAAAATCAGCGGCTCGTTTGGCATCGACGGATGAAAGAAGGCGAAGCAGCGCCGATCCGACGGCTGCAACCGTCGCCTCAGATCGTCCCAGCTTTGAATGGCATGTACCGCCTCATAGGCGATGATCTTGTCGAGCAGATCGGCGGGGCTGGTCCAGTTGATACGCCGCAGCACGAGGAAGCCCCGATTGAACCACGAGGCAAAAAGATGTCCGAAATCCAGATCGAAAGGCGCCAATTCGGGGTGTTGTCGCATCGCATCCAGCAAATCGCGCCGCATTTCCACCAGCTTCCCCGTCGCGCCCGGCACTTGGTTCAGGCGACGGACCAGTTCCTGACGCGGCGGTTCCACGGCGGCCATAAAGTCGCGATAGCCATTGCATGTGGGCGCCGCCGCATAGACCTCCAATCGCTTCCGCACGGTATCGGGATCGATATCCATGCGCGAAGCGCATCGAAAAAACCCGAGCTTCTCCTCACGCGTCATCGTCGCGAACCGGTCCAAAAGCTCATGCGCCAGCGCCATGCCCGACACTTCGCCCAAGGTGCCCATCAGTTCGTCGACCAAGGCGGCGACCGTGCGGTTCTGCCATTCGCTCCGGTTCGACGCGCGATAACCGCGCTCGAACAGGGGCGTCAGGAGTTCACTCAGCGTCGTCATATCCCGTTCCTCATCGCCTCCATGATCCCGCCGCCCGGGCCGACCAGTCGCGGGCATGTGAAGCACGGCAGAAATCAATGCCCGCCGGAACCGCCGGACGGCGGCCTCGAAACACATGCCCCAGATCACGCGGGACCGCCAGCAGCATCTGCGGCGCCCGAACAGACCCTCGCGCCACGACAGACGTGCAAGTCGCGGGTCTCGCAAATTGCCGCGGCGCATCCCATATAACAGCCTGTTGCAACGATTGACGAGGATGGGAATGGGCGATCTTGATGCGCAAGTCCGGGAAAGCCGTGCCAAGGTAGAGGCGGTGCAAACCCGGATAAAGGATCTTAGCGGCAGAATCGAAACCGCGCGCAGTAAAATGGAGGTCGGCGACGATATCTCGATCGACATCGAGAATGCCACGCTTGACGACGTGCATACCCATGCCGAGGTGAT
>JBCCVK010000234.1:0-4543 GCA_039195495.1 Pseudomonadota bacterium | reverse complement strand
CACATGGGCGCCATCGGGCTGCCGCGTGCGATCACCGATCCAGATCATGTGACCCGAACCTGCGAGCCATTTGCCCGAAGTGCTATCCAGCCGCGTCAGCGCTTCTTCGTACTCCAGAAGAAGGCTTTCATGGCTGGTGTAGAAGTCTACGGTTTGCAGGGTATGGGCACTGCCGCCATTCACTCCGGCCGCCTTCATGAAATCGAGCGTATCCGTGATGCGGTTGGCCATATCACGGTACTGTTCAGCTTTTTCCGATTCAGTGAAACCCAATGTCCAGGCATGCACCTGATGCACGTCGGCGTATCCCCCGGTCGAGAACGCTCGCAGCAGGTTCAGTGTGGCGGCGGCCTGTGTATAGGCTTGCAGCATCTTCCACGGGTCGGCGGCACGCGCCTCGGGCGTAAAATCCAGTTCGTTGACGATATCCCCGCGATAACTGGGCAGTTCCACCCCGTCTTTGATCTCGGTAGGCGCCGAGCGCGGTTTGGCGAATTGTCCGGCCATGCGGCCGACCTTCACCACGGGCATCCTGGCGCCATAGGTCATCACCATCGCCATCTGAAGCATCACCTTGAACGTATCGCGGATACCGTCGGCGCTGAACTCGGCGAAGCTTTCGGCGCAATCCCCCCCCTGCAACAGGAATGCCCTGCCCTCGGCCACCTGTCCCAGCGCCCGTTTCAGCTTACGTGCCTCACCGGCGAAAACCAGCGGAGGATATTGCCCCAGACGTGCTTCCACCGCCTCGAGGGCGCCGGTGTCGGCATATTCGGGCATCTGCACCCGGGGTTTGTTGCGCCAGTCGGATTTGCTCCAGCTGCGGGTCATGGTCTCGGCTCCGTCCATTAAAGAAAATCGATCGCTATAAATCAAGAAATCAGGAATATCGACGGGCCTTATAAAGGGGTTGCGGCACCGTGGCCATGGCAAAACGCGAGAAACTGCGTCACGGGCGATCACTGCCTCTTGCCGTGGAAGGATTCATATGTATGCGTGCAGCGAAACCGTACCGTCAAGGATACGATCTGATGGAGACCGCCGCGCGCACCGTCACTCCGCCCCATCAAACCGCGAGACCGCAACGCTATGTGTTCTTGCTGCTGGACAATTTCACCCTGCTCTGCTTTTCCTGCGCTCTCGAGTCGCTTCGTATCGCCAATCGCATGGCGGGCACGACCCTTTACAAGTGGGTGGTCGCCGGCGAAAACGGCGACAGCGTCAAATGCTCTGCCGGAACCGAATTCAAGCTGGACATGGGTCTCGATGAAGTCGCCCGCGACGATATCGTGCTGGTTTGCGGCGGGATCGACGTGCAGGCGGCCTCTACCAAACGAATCGTAAACTGGTTGCGACGCGAGGCGCGGCGGGGGCCGGTCATCGGCGGGTTGTGCACCGCGGGCTACACATTGGCCAAGGCCGGGCTTCTCAATGGCAGGCGGGCGACGATCCACTGGGAAAACCAGGACAGTTTTCGCGAGGAATTCGAAGACGTCGAGTTGACCAAGTCGGTTTTCGTCCGGGATGGAAACCGGATCACCACCGCGGGGGGCACCAGTTCGATCGATCTGATGCTGAAAATGATCGCCGACGATCACGGGGAAGAGCTGGCCAATTGCGTCGCGGATCAACTGATCTATACCGCCATCCGCACGGATCAGGACACGCAGCGGCTTTCGATTCCAACCCGAATCGGGGTGCGCCATCCCAAGCTGAGCACGGTGATCCAGATGATGGAAGCCAATATCGAAGAGCCGATCAGCCCCTCGATCCTGGCGAAGGATGTCGGCATGTCCACGCGTCAGCTCGAGCGGTTGTTCCGCCGCTATCTCAACCGCTCACCGAAACGGTATTACATGGAGATACGCCTGCAAAAAGCCCGTAATCTCTTGATGCAAACGGATATGAGCGTCATCAACGTGGCTCTGGCCTGTGGTTTCGCCTCACCGTCGCATTTCTCGAAATGCTACCGGTCGCATTACAGTACAACCCCTTATCGCGAACGCGGCGCGCAGGCGACGCGTTCGCAGAGCTGATGACGGAAAAAGCCGGCAAGGCCCCTGAGGCGAACCTTGCGCGTATCTGCGCGCCGTCATAACAGAACGGCATGACGCATCCCCCCTCCGACCGCCTTCTCGTCATCGATTTCGGCAGCCAGGTAACGCAGCTGATCGCCCGCCGCCTGCGTGAGTTGAACGTCTATTGCGAAATCCACCCTTTCCAAAACGTGACGGAGGCATTTCTCGAAGGTTTCGCGCCCAAGGCGATCATCCTTTCCGGCGGCCCGGCCAGCGTGACCGACGAAGCGGCCCCGCGTCCACCGGCCCTGATCTTCGATCTGGGCGTGCCGATCTTGGGTATCTGCTATGGTCAGCAGGTCATGATGCAGATGCTGGGCGGCCGGGTGGAGCGTGGCCGCGGCGGCGCCGAATTCGGTCGCGCCCATGTAACCCCGACCGCGACCGATGACGGGCTTGCATTGCTGCACGGCTGGTTCCAGAACGGCGACGAACAGGTCTGGATGAGCCATGGCGATCATGTGGCGGAAATTGCGCCCGGATTTCGAGTCCACGGTGCATCACCGAATGCTCCGTTCGCCATTACCGCGAATACGGAACGGGAATTTTACGCGGTGCAATTCCATCCAGAGGTGCACCATACCCCCAATGGCGGAATGCTTTACGCAAATTTCGTGCGTCTGGCGGGTTTCAAGGGCGATTGGACGATGCGCGCCTACCGCACGCGGACCGTCGCCGAGATCCGCGATCAGGTGGGCGACAAAAGCGTGATTTGCGCGCTTTCGGGCGGCGTGGACAGTTCGGTGACCGCCATCTTGCTTCGCGAAGCGATCGGCGATCAGCTCACCTGCATCTTCGTCGACCACGGATTGCTGCGGCTGAACGAAGCGAAAGACGTCGTGGGCATGTTCCGCGAGCACTACGACCTGCCCTTGCGTCATGTCGACGCGTCAGAGCGGTTTCTCAACGGGCTCGCAAATGTCGAGGACCCGGAAGCCAAACGCAAGATCATCGGCGCGCTTTTCATCGACGTCTTCGAGGAACACGCCAGAGATATCGGGGATGTCGCGTTTCTCGCCCAAGGCACCCTTTATCCCGATGTGATCGAATCGGTCAGTTTCTCGGGCGGTCCTTCGGTCACGATCAAATCGCATCACAATGTGGGTGGCCTGCCCGAGCGCATGAACATGCGCCTGATCGAACCGCTGCGCGCGCTTTTCAAAGACGAGGTTCGCGTTCTGGGCCGCGAACTGGGCTTGCCCGAAAGCTTTATCAATCGCCACCCTTTCCCCGGTCCCGGCCTGGCCATAAGATGTCCGGGCGCGGTTACCCGGCGAAAGCTGGAAATCCTGCGCGAAGCCGATGCGGTCTATATCGATCAGATCCGCAAGCATGGATTGCATGACGCGATCTGGCAGGCATTCGCAGTACTCCTGCCCGTCCGGACCGTGGGTGTGATGGGCGACGGTCGCACCTACGACCATGCCTGCGTGTTGCGGGCCGTCACCTCGGTGGATGGCATGACGGCGGATTATTATCCGTTCAGCCACGCATTTCTGGGAGAGACCGCAACCCGCATCGTCAACGAAGTGCCCGGCATTAATCGGGTGACCTATGACATCACGTCCAAACCGCCCGGCACGATCGAATGGGAGTGACCGCAAAGGCGGGAAATGTCGGACGGAGCTCGAAGAATAACCTACAACCTTTTGATAAAAAATCAAGAACCTGTCGCGGACATTCTGCGTCGATCACGATATGGAAGGCTGACGCTTCGGCGTTGCCTTCACGTTCGCAGCGCAGGCGCGCGTTCGCGGCAAAGAGCCGAAAAAGACGCATTTTAATTCTTAAATACCAATGCATTACCTCTCAGATCTCATGTCGGATAAAAGGCCCTGAGACGAGAGCTGAGGCAGAAGGTGATCGACTTCGGTCCGGAAATACGGAAAACCCTTTTAAATCAGACCTATCCGGCACGTTCCGAAGAACCGGCCAACGATTGTCAAGACATGCGGCCAACTGCTTGCACCAACCTGTCCGATCTTTGGCCCGGGCGGCCGGAACGGTCTTCTCATCGTGCGGGCGACGGGGGACGTTCATGAGATCGTCGAATTCCGCCCTGACCGTCGGGGGCAATTGCCTCGCCGGGGGATATCTGGTTTAAGTCCGCGGACATCCCGTATGCGATTGCATTTCGAAAACGAACCTGTCTGGAAAACAATCATGACGTCTCCTCTGCGCGCCGCGGCGTGGATGCTCGGCGCGGTCCTGTCCTTCACCCTGATGGCTGTCGCGGGCCGGCGATTGAGCATCCATCTGGATACGTTCGAAATCATGATGTATCGCTCTCTCATCGGCGTGTTCATCGTGGTCGCGGCCGGTGGCCTCGCGGGAAGTCTCGGGCAGATCACGCGACGGCAGATGGGGCTGCACATTGCCCGAAACGCCTGTCATTTCGCCGGTCAGAATCTTTGGTTCTACGCCCTGACGCTCATTCCGCTGGTGCAGGTTTTCGCGCTTGAGTT
>JBCCVK010000233.1:0-4554 GCA_039195495.1 Pseudomonadota bacterium | reverse complement strand
CCCCCCCCGGCCGGGGGGGCGGGCCGGCGGGCCCCCCCGGGGGCGGGCCCGTCCCGGGCGGCGCCCCCCCCCCCCCGCCCAAACCCGGGGGGGGGGGGGGGGCGGGGCCCCCCCCCCCCGGCCGGATCAGTCCAATGCCACGTCGGTGATAACGTGAGTCCAGGCGCCTTCGGGCTTCCCGGTGATGACAGGGGTCGACCCCCCGGCCAGGAGCGTGTTGACCGTGCGGTCGAAATCGGACGGATCCAGCGCACCGTTCGAGCCAGCGGTCAATTTAGCGATTTCACCCATCATGCGCTTTTGATGCTTTTCGGTTTGAGCCCCGGTTTCGTCATTGTCGAGAACGATCTCGGCGGCTTCATCCGGATGCGCTTCGGCGTATTTCCAGCCTTTCATCGACGCGCGGACGAAGCGGACCAGCCTGTCGACCATCACCGGGTCTTCAAGATTCGCCTCCAGCGTGTAGATACCATCCTCCAGCGTCGCCACCCCCTGATCTTCATATTTGAAGGTCACCAGTTCGCCGGGATCGACACCCGCATCGATCACTTGCCAATACTCGTTGTAGGTCATGGTCGAGATGCAGTCGGCCTGGCGTTGCAGCAACGGGTCGACGTTGAAACCCTGCTTCAGCACGGTGACTCCGTTCTCGCCGCCATCGGTCGGAATGCCTTCCTGACCCATCCAGCTCAGAAACGGATATTCGTTGCCGAAGAACCAGACGCCGATGGTCTTGCCTCTGAAATCCTCCGGAGCGGTGATGCCCGTATCCTTCCAGCAGGTCAGCGTCAAACCCGAGCTTTTGAACGGTTGCGCGATGTTCACCACCGGCAAGCCCTTCTCCCGGGCAGCGAGCGCCGAAGGCATCCAGTTCAGCATCACGTCGGCGCGTGCCCCTGCCAGAACCTGCGGCGGGGCGATGTCCGGCCCGCCGGGCAGGATGGTTACATCCAGATTCTCCTCGCTGTAATATCCCTTGTCCAGCGCCACGTAATAGCCCGCGAACTGGGCCTGCGTGACCCATTGGAGCTGCAATCTCAACTCATCCGCCGCTTGCGCCGCACTCACCGACGCCCCCATCGCAAAGGCGGTCGCCATCGCGCGTATTCTTTCCATCTCTTTCCCTCCTTATCGTCTTCAGGTTCCTCAACCAGACCTCTGACCTGGATGCCAGAAAGTCACGCGGTGTTGAAACAAGGCCACCAGACCGTAAAACGCGCTGCCGGCCAGCGCCGCCACCGCAATCTCCGCCCAGACCATGTCAAGCGCCAATTGCCCCACTGAGGTGGTGATGCGAAAGCCCATGCCATAGATGGGCGAGCCGAAATATTCGGCGACGATGGCGCCGATCAACGCCAGCGTCGTCGAAATCTTCAGCCCGTTGAAGACGAAAGGCATCGCCGCGGGCACCCTCAGTTTGATCAGCGTCTGCCAGTAGCCCGCCGAATAGGTGCGCATCAGATCCCGCTGCATGGCGCTCGACTGCCCCAGGCCCGTCACCGTGTTCACCAGGATCGGAAAGAAGACCATGGCGACCACGACCGCGGCCTTCGACTGCCAACCGAAACCGAACCAGCTGACCAGGATCGGCGCGATCCCGACGATGGGCAAAGCGGCGACAAAATTGCCTATCGGCAAAAGCCCCCTTCGCAGGAACGGCACGCGGTCCACGGCGATGGCCGTGGCGAAGGCGGTGGCGCAACCGATCAGATAGCCCGTGACCGCGCCTTTGAGTGCCGTCTGCACGAAATCCCGCCACAGGATGTCGGTCGAGACAACGAACCGTGCGGCGATGGCCGAGGGGGCGGGAAGGATGACGGGGGAAACCCCGAGGCCGCGCACGATCAGCTCCCACATGACGAGCACGGTCAGCCCGAAGATGGCTGGCGCCGCGAAGCGCGCCAAAGGCGTGTCGCACACGCGCGAGGCGCTCAGGCGGACATTGATCCACCAGCCGAGGATCCAGACCAGCAGCGCCATAACGACCAATATCATCGTCCTCCTCCCATGCGACCGAGAACGACCCGCTGTAAAAGTCCCAGGATCGCGATCGGGACGCCCGCCAAGATTGCCGTGGCGAAAAGTGCGCTCCAGATCTGGACGGGGGTGCCGAACTGGTCCCCTATGAGAATCCGCGCGCCCAGCCCTTGTACCGCCCCGGTGGGCAGTTCGCCCACGATGGTACCAACGAGGGCCGCGGCAATGCCCACTTTCAGCGACGTGAACAGATAGGGGACCGAAGAGGGCACGCGCAGTTTCCAGAAAGCCTGCGCGGGTGATGCGGAATAGGTTTTCAGAAGATCAAGCTTCATCTGGTCCGGGCTTCTGAGACCCGCCGTCACGCCGACGAGAATCGGAAAAAAACACAAATATGCCGAAATGATCGCCTTCGGCACCGCCCGTCCCTCGATTCCGAGAGCCGCCACCACCACGATGATCATCGGCGCCAGTGCGACGATGGGAATCGTCTGACTGATGATCGCCCAAGGCATGACGCTTCTCTCCATCGTGCGGCTGTAAACGACCCCCACGGCCAGCATGATGCCGATGGCGGCGCCCAGTAGAAACCCGTTCAGCGTCGCCGACAGCGTGATCCAGCCATGAAAGACCAAAGAGCGTTTCGAAGTCACCTTACGGTCGAAAACATTCTCCCGGAAATTCCGCGCCACCTGCGCCGGGCTCGGGAGGCGCGGCCGCTCCAGGGCGTAGACGGCCGGTATGATCGAGGGGTTCCGGATTGCCAGTCCGAAACCGCTCATCTCCTGGCGCCGCACGGCCTCTTGCGGCACCACCGCCATCCCCGCCCTCTCGGCCTGGCTCAGCGCCAGCTTGATGTTCATCGGAATGCAGGCCCCCGTCCAAAGGGCGACGATGGCCGCCAGGACAACGAAGACGGGCAGAACCGATCGCATCGTCTAACGCCTCGCGCGCGGCGGCGCGCCCGGCGCGAACGCCGGAACCGGAACCGCGGGCTCACTCATCCACATGTCCCGCCCGCAAGCCCGCGCGCACGCGATGGGCGATGTCGATGAAATCCCGGCTGTCGCGGATATCCAGCGGACGTTCCCTTGGCAACGGGCTTTCGATCACGTCGGCGATGCGGCCGGACCGCGGACTCATCACCACGATTCTCGTCGACAAGAACACCGCTTCGGGGATCGAATGCGTGACGAATCCAATCGTCTTGCCCGTACGTGCCCAGAGCGCCAGAAGCTGTTCGTTGAGACGGTCGCGTACGATTTCATCGAGTGCGCCGAAAGGTTCGTCCATCAGCAGGATATCGGCATCGAAGGCCAGGGCACGCGCAATCGAGGCCCGCTGCTGCATGCCCCCCGACAATTGCCAGGGATACTTGTTCTCGAATCCGCCCAATTCGACCAGTTCCAGCACCCGCGCCACGCGTTCGTTCCGATCGGCTCTGGAATACCCCATGATCTCCAGCGGTAGCCGGACGTTACCCCCTATGGTCCGCCAGGGATAAAGCCCCGCCGCCTGGAAGACGTAGCCATAGGCGCGGTTGCGGCGTGCCTGGTCCGGGGTCATGCCGTTCACCGTCAGCAGACCCGCCGTCGGCGTCTCCAAAGCCGCCACGCAGCGCAAGAACGTGGTCTTTCCACAGCCCGAAGGACCGATGAAGCTGACGAAATCACCCCTGCCGATCGTCAGGCTCACATTCCTGAGCGCATGCACCGGCCCGTCATTCGTCTGAAACGTCAGATTCAGATCCCTGGCCTCGATCACCGTTTCGCTCGACGGCGTGAGTTGCCCCGTCGCCGCATTCGCCCTATCCTGCACACCGTGCCTCCGACGAAGGACATATAGATGACCGCCTCGAAGCAATGCCGCAAACTGCGCCCCGGAGAAGCCCGATCAGGTAAACAGGGTTTGGAGTATTTCGAAGGAATCGCCAAGGAAACGACCGGCAGCCAGGGTATCTGCATGCATCTGCTCGACATACCGCCGGGCGGGCGTGCCAAGGCGCACAAGCACGCGGCCCATGAAACCGCGATCTACGTGCTGGAAGGGGCGGCGATGATGTATTGGGGAGAGCGGTTGGAGCATCGCATGGAGGCATGTGCGGGCGATCTGGTCTATATCCCCGCCGACGTGCCTCATCTGCCCATAAACCATACCGACGCCCCGGCCCGCGCAGTGATCGCGCGCACCGACCCGCACGAACAGGAAAGCGTCGTTCTGCTGCCGGAACTGGAACGGCTTGTACCCGGCTGAATCTCATCAAATGCCTGCCGGAATGTTCATCGGATCGCGTTTGATGTGCTTGGGGGCGGTCGTTTCCTTCCATTTGCTCAGCGCGGCATGCGCCGAAGGAAACGGCGGGCGCGGAACGAACTTACCGCGGCCCGGATTGGGTTGATCGTTCTGACCCCAGGCCCAGATCACCTCACCCCGGCTGAGCGTGTAGCGCGCCTGAGCACTGACACCGGTCCCTTCGAAAACGTTGTAATCCAGCACCGAACGGTGTGTCGAGGCGCTGATCGTCTTGGTGATCTTCGGATCCCATACCACGATATCGGCATCCGCCCCTTCGACGAT
>JBCCVK010000232.1:0-4557 GCA_039195495.1 Pseudomonadota bacterium | reverse complement strand
CGTCGCCGTGGAGGCGATCGAGAATGTCGACAGGGAACGATCAAGCCGCGATCCCTCGCGCATACCTGCCAGCACGCCGACCAGGAGCGCCATCGGCACCATCACCACCATGACCCAGAACATCAGCTTGCCGGTCAGGGCAAGGCGTTTCCACACGAGGGGACCGACCTCGTCCTTGAAGACGCTCGATTGGCCCCAATATCCCTGCAGCACGCCGCAATAACGCGGGGCATCCTCCGGTGCGACGCCTGTGCGGATGCAGCGCCCGGTCACCGTCCCGTCCTCGTCGGTATATGTGAACCCCGGCATCAGGCCCAGCCACTGCGCATGTTTGGCGGGCAATGGCTGGAGATAGCCGCGCGGCTCCAGCCAGTTGATCACCTCGGCGTCCGTCATCCGCTGGTTGCCTTCGAATTTGGCCAGCTTTTCCAGATTCGGAAAAAGATTCGTCAAGAAGAAGACGACGTAGGTCAGGCAGAACGCCGTCAGAAGCATGACCCCGAAACGGCGTAGAATGAACAATCCCATCATTATCCCTGTCGGTCGTACGGAACGTGCCGTTTTGGCTTGTGATCACCGGGTCCGGTCCGGTGGTGTTCCGCGTGAAAGAAGGGCCGTGCTTTCGGCACGGCCCTTTCCATATCTTTTCTCAAGCGGCGAAACCCAGCTTATAAGGATAGATTTCGAAACTGATATGCATATCGGCACCCACGATGTTCTCTTTCTTGTGCCGGTAAAGCGACCGCCAGTAAGGTTGGATCGTCACGCCTTCGTCCTGCACGATCTTTTGGATTTTCGCCATCACGGTGCGGCGCTTGTCGGCGTCGGCGATAGAATTGGCTTCGGTCAGAAGCTTGTCGAACTCGGCATTCGAGAAGCCGAATTCGTTCCAGGCCTCATTCGACCGGTAGGCCAGGCTGAGGACCTGCGTTCCCAGAGGGCGGTGGTTCCAGTTGGTTGAACTGAACGGATATTTCGTCCAATCGTTCCAAAAGGTCGAGCCCGGCAGGATCTTTCTTTTGATTTTGATGCCGGCGTCGCGCAACTGGGCCGCCACCGCATCGGTGGTGTTCTTGAGCCAAGCATCGTCGATCGAGATCAGTTCATGTTCGAAATCGCCCATGCCGGCCTCGTCCATCAGCGCTTTGGCCGCCGCCGCATCCACCTTCAGCGGCGGCAATTCGGCGTATTCCGGGTGCACGGGGGCCACGTGATGGTTTTCCGCCGGCAGGCCGAGACCGGCATAACCCAGCTCAAGGCAGATCGCGTTGTCGACGGCCATCGTCAGGGCGCGGCGCACGCGGGCATCGGCATAGGGTTTCATGCCATCGACCTCGGCCAACTGATTTGGGCGGATCACGATCGTTGCGGCGGTCACGATTTCCGACTTTTGCCAGCCGATACCGTCCATGATGCTGTCCATGATGTCGATGAAATCCGAGACGGTTTCATACAGCATGTCGACTTCTTCGGCTTCGGCCGCGGCCACCCATGCCGACGGATCGGTCCCGTAATCGATATACTCGATCCGGTCGAGATAGGGGCCGCCATAGACGTCCGTTCCCCACCAGGTGTGATCGTCGTTTCTGACCACGACACCCTTGACGCCGACCTCTAGCGATTCCGGCAGATAGGGACCGGTTCCGATCGGGTTCGACAACATCGTATCGACCGAATACGAACTGTGCACCACGGCGGCCGGATAATCGGCCATGCCGGCGATCAGGGTGATGTCGGGGACCGACAGTTTCAGCCTCACCGTATGGGGGTCGACCACCTCGATGGCGCCATCGGCCGCTTTGTTCGTCGCCATATCCACCAGGGCGTTCATGCGGGCGGCCATCGAATTGCCTTCGACGTCCTTGTCGCACCACATCGCGATGTTGCGGGCCACGTCTTCGGCCGTGAAATCGTCGCCGTTGTTCCATTTCACGCCCTTGCGCACGTTCAACGTGTATTCGGTGGCGTTGTCATTGATTTCCCAGCTGTCCAGAAGCATGCCGCGGAACGTGCCGTCATTGTTGTATTCGACGAGGTATTCCAGCCAACCGCGGGTGAAATTGGCAATCTCCGACCAGTCGCTGGTGCGCGGATCCTTCAGCCCGCGTACATTTGTCTGTATGCGCAGCGTGCCGCCCTGTCTGGCGTGCCCCGCCGCCTGGGCGGGGGCGGCCATCCCGAGCGCGCCGTAGGCGGCGGCGGCCGTCGCGCCCAGCGCGGTGGCGCGCGTCAGGAATTCGCGCCGGTCCAGATGGCCTTCACGGTACTCCTTCGCGTACATTTTCACCGCTGGATGCAGCGATTTGTCGTCGATTGCGGTTCGCGTCATATCGTTCTCCCTGTGACACGTGGTCATTCATGATCGTTTTGCGCGCCGGGGGCTGCGGATCGGCCATCGGCAAACTGGGGTGAAGTGAACTCGACGGCGATCCCTGTCAGCGCTGTTCGAGCATTCGGCACGACTTTCCCTCATGCGTCAATGTTCGCTTTCATCAAATCTTGGACCGAAAACGACATATACAAACATCAGAAACGACATCCTCCGGAAACGCAAGCCGCATTTTCAAGAATCTGGCTTCAGGTTCCGGATTTCCTGAATCGTGAAGGCGTGTGCCCGGTACGCTGGGAAAACGCGCGCGTGAAATACGCGGCCGAGCGGAAACCAAGCCGAAAGGCGATCTCTTTCACCGGCAATCTCGTTTCGGCCAGCATGCGGCGCGCCTCGAAGAAGATCCGGTCCTGCAGAAGGGCCGAGGCCGGACGTCCGCAAGCGTCCCGGCAAGCGCGGCTGAGATGCGTCGGCGTCACGCCGAGAGTCTCGGCATAGGAGGCGATGGTCTTGCCCGAGGCGAAATTGCCTTCGAGCAATCGCGAAAATGAATCGGCCAGCCGCAAGCCGGCGCGCATGCGCGTTTCGGGTTGCGGCGTGGTCTTGCGTGTGATCCAGATGAGGATCATCTCGACCAGGGCCGCCGCGGCGCGGTCATAGGCCACGGCCTGCGCGCGCAATTCTCCGTCGAGTTGATCCAGCAGGTTCGTCAATTCCTTCTGCGCCTGGATATCGACGATTTTGTGAAACTGCGGCGCATCCCAACGATCGGCCGGTCCGGGGCGAGGCAGAAGGATGACGGTTCCCAGGCCGCCGGCACCCACCTCGAATCCATGCATTGTGCCGCGCGGCAGCAGGATCAGGGAATGGGCTCCATAGCCTCGCGTGCGCCCGGCGATCGTGATCCGCCCCTGGCCCCGGGTGACCCAGATCAGCACGGATTGGTCATAGGCGCGCATGGCCTCCGTCCGCCAGCGTCCGCCACGGGCGAGCTTCTGGAACGACGTCATCGTGAGACCGCCCGCGAGGCGGCTTTCGGGTTCGATCATGTTGGCTTCGGCATTTCTTTATTATGTGATATTTTTAAAGCGTTTTTAGCAGGATTGAAAGTCTGGAATGTTCGAAAAAGACAATCGATTTCATTCGATCCGCAAGGCCCGGGGCATCCTGACCCGACGCCAGCCCCCCATGCGGGCGCGGATCCAGGTCTGCTGACGCTTGGCGTATCGGCGCGAGGAACGCTTGGCCAGGGCGGTGGCGCTTTCCAGCGACAGGTCGCCTTTGAGAAAGGCGATCAGTTCAGGCGCGCCGATGGCTTTCGATGACGGATGCGCAGGATCCCAAGTGGCCAGATTGACCCGTGCTTCCTCGAGGGCGCCGCATTCCATCATCATGTCGAAGCGTTGATTGATCCGGGTGTTCAGCCAGGCGCGATCGGCCTCTGCCACCAAGGGGATCGTATGTGCGAGGGGCAGAAGCGGCGGCGGAGTGTCGGCCTGCCAGGCGGTCAGACCGCGCCCCGTGGACCGCAGCACCTCCCATGCGCGTTGCACGCGCCTTGGGTTTTGGCGGTCGATCCGCGAGGCCGTTTGGGGATCGGCAGCGTCCAGCGCTTCGAGAAGCGCCGCATGGCCGGCTGTACGGCGGATTGCATCGCCTTGCGTTCTAATCGCCTGGGGGATTGGCGGAATATCGACCAGCCCTTCGGTCAGGGCCTGAAAATACAGGTTCGTCCCTCCGACGATGATCGGTCGTGGTCCGTCCTTGGCCAGCTCGGCCTCCACCTCGCGCAACCAATGACCTACGGAATAGTCGGCGTCGCCGGGAACGTGGCCATACAGGGAATGCGGCGCCCTGGACAGTTCATCGGCGTCGGGCCGGGCCGTGAGCAGACGCCAGTTGGAAAAGACCTGCAAGGCGTCCGCGTTGATGATCCGACCGCCCATGCGGGTCGCGATCGTCAGAGCCAGGGTGGATTTCCCGGATGCCGTCGGTCCCGCGATCAGAATTGGCGGCTTGGCTGGAATGTCTTCTAAATCAATCATCTGTCATCGTCTGTTCATCTCCGGAGAATGGGTTTTTCCACTTTCGTCTCTTCATCGTTGAACCGCCTGACGTTTTGCGACATTGTCCAGCGCGACCCAAGACCCCAGCCATGAGGCCCCCAATGTGTTCCCCCGCCCGCACCCAAGCCGAGCCGTCTTACGGGCGCGTGCTTTTGAAGATCT
>JBCCVK010000231.1:0-4570 GCA_039195495.1 Pseudomonadota bacterium | reverse complement strand
GTCCGCCCATATCGCCCAGGGGGTCAACGCCTCGGAGAAAAAGGACGAAGGCGCAGGTGATCAGGGCATCATGTTCGGTTATGCCGTGAACGAAACGCCCGAGATGATGCCGGCACCGATCCATTACAGCCACGCGATTTTGCGGCGTCTGGCCGAAGTGCGCAAAAACGGCACCGAATCCGCGCTGGGGCCCGACTCAAAGTCGCAATTAACCGTGCGATATGAAAATGACAGACCGGTCGAGGTCATGTCGATCGTTCTGTCCACGCAGCATCTGGACGAGACGCTTTCATCGGATGACGTGCGTTTGATCGTCGAGCCTTATATTCGCGAGGTCCTGCCCGACGGCTGGCTGAGCGATGCGACGAAATGGTGGGTGAATCCGACCGGTAAATTCGTGATTGGCGGGCCGGACGGAGATGCGGGGCTGACGGGCCGCAAGATCATCGTCGATACCTATGGCGGCGCCGCGCCGCATGGCGGTGGTGCCTTTTCCGGAAAAGATCCGACAAAGGTTGACCGTTCGGCGGCCTATGCTGCCCGGTATCTGGCCAAGAACGTCGTGGCGGCCGGCATGGCCGACCGTTGCTGCATTCAGTTGAGCTATGCGATCGGCGTGGCAGAACCGCTGTCGATCTATGCAAATACCTATGGCACCGGGAACGTGGATGAACAAGAGATCGAGCAGGCGGTCGCACAAGTGATGGACCTGACCCCGCGCGGCATCCGCGAACATCTGAGGCTGAACAGACCCATCTACCAGCGCACGGCGGCCTATGGCCACTTTGGCCGCACACCGGATGCGGATGGCGGGTTCAGTTGGGAGCACGTGGATTTGGTCGAGGCCCTGAAAAAGGCTGTCTGAGATCGGTTCCTGACCTGTCCGGGCCGGGCCCCTCGCGATCCGGCGGCGATTTTCATCGATCGCGCCGCGTCGACGGTTGCCGGAATATTGTCGATGAGCCGCGTCATCCCGACCTTTGGCACCCGTGAACGGAGCCTGCATGACTGACAAACACGCAAGCGGCGCGCCGTGGCGCAACTTCTACGGAAGGTTCAAGGGAAAGAGATTGCGCACCAATCAGCAGGCCCGCCTCGATGAGCACCTTGAGAACTTGTCGCCGGGTCCCGTGTCGTGGAGAGAAAATCCCGACCGCGCACCCTTGGAATTGGGCGCGATTTTCGGCGACAGGGACCTGTGGCTGGAGGTCGGCTTTGGCGGGGGGGAGCATCTGGTGCACCAAGCGATGCTTCACCCCGAGGTCGCCATCATCGGATGCGAACCCTATGTGAATGGCATAGCCATGCTGCTTGGCAAGATCCGCGAGACGGAGGTCGAAAACCTGGCCGTACATCCCGGCGACGTCCGCGACCTGTTCGATGTCCTGCCGGATGCCTCGGTATCGCGAACATTCCTGCTTTATCCCGACCCATGGCCTAAAAGGCGCCATCACCGGCGGCGTTTCGTGACCCCCGAATATCTCGCGCCCCTGGCGCGCGTGATGAAACCCGGGGCGATTTTTCGGGTGGCAACGGACGTGTCCGACTATGTTCGGCAAACATTGCAACAGGTCCCACGCCACGGCTTCCGCTGGCTGGCCACGGGACCGAGAGATTGGCGCGACCCTTGGGACGACTGGCCTTCCACACGCTACGAATGCAAGGCGCTGCGGGAGGGTCGTGTGCCGCACTATCTGACATTCGAGCGATTTCAGACCCGTTCCGCCACCGGCCGTGACATATGATCAGGGTTTCGGAAGAACGTTTCGTTCCCGCATTGGCCCGCTTCGATGCCTGGCAAGGCGGTCGCATCGTCGGGAATCTCGGGCCAGACGAGGAAGGCCCGGCACGCGATGCGCCCACGCATTACAGATTGAACAGAAAATGCAGGACATCGCCGTCCTTCACTATATATTCCTTCCCTTCCGCCCGCATTTTTCCCGCCTCCTTAGCGCCTTGCGCGCCGCCGAACGTCAAGAAATCTTCATGGGCGATCGTTTCGGCGCGGATGAAACCTCTTTCGAAATCGCCATGGATCACGCCAGCCGCCCGTACCGCCGGCGTTCCCTTACGGATGGTCCAGGCGCGCGTCTCTTTGGGGCCGGCGGTAAAATAGGTCTCCAACTGCAAAAGCGCGTAACCCGCCCGGATCAACCGGTCGAGACCGGCTTCCTCCAATCCCATCTCGGCGAGGAACATTTCGGCCTCCTCGGGATCGAGCTGGCTGATCTCCTCCTCGATCCGCGCCGAGATCACCACGTGACCGTTTCCTTGGGCGGCAGCCATCTCGGCCACCTGCGCAGACCAGCGGTTGCCGAGGGCGGCCTCGGCCTCATCCACGTTGCAGACGTAGAGAACGGGCTTAGCCGTCAGGAGCTGCAGGCGCTTCCACACCGTCTGATCCTCGCCGACGACGTCGACCGCGCGGGCGGGCCTGCCGGTCTCCAGCATTTCGAGAGCGCGCTTGAGAAGACGCTCCTGCTGGATTGCGGCTTTTTCCCCGCCGCGCACCTTGCGCACAAGATTTTGCAGGCGCCGTTCGATCGACTCCATATCGGCCAGCATCAGCTCGGTTTCGATCGTCGTAGCATCTTCGATCGGATCGACGCGCCCCGCGACATGGGTCACGTCGTCGTCTTCGAAACAACGCAAGACATGGGCGATGGCATCGCATTCGCGGATATTGGCCAGGAATTGATTGCCCAATCCCTCACCCTTCGAGGCGCCTTTCACCAAGCCGGCAATATCGACGAAGGTCATCCGGGCGGGAATGATCCGTTTCGAAGCAGCCAGTTCGGCCAATTCGGCGAGCCGCGGATCCGGCACCGCCACGTCGCCGACATTGGGCTCGATGGTGCAGAAGGGAAAGTTCGCCGCCTGCGCCGATGCCGTTTTGGTCAAGGCGTTAAAAAGAGTCGATTTGCCCACATTGGGCAGCCCCACGATACCGGTCTTGAAGCCCATATCACGTCTCCCGTTTGATCCGCACGGGACCTATCCTTCGCGCTTAGGCTATGCAAGGGAGGCGCGGATCTGTTAGACGATGCGTATATGAAAGGGGGCCCGTTGATGGAACTCGATCCCTATCCGACTTCCGAGGGCGGCTGCGAAAAAGCCATGCGGTTTTCAGAAAGGCCCGACGCCGATTGGGTATCGAAGGAAAAACGGAACTGGATCGCGCCTATGCAGGTTCGAACAGCGGATCGGGTATTGATGGCCTGCGACAATGGCCGATCCGAACCGGTCAAGGCGCATTGCGGCTTTGATCTGCAACTGGCCTTTGACGACATGGACGCGGCGCGGCGGATCTTCGATGCGCTTTCCAGCGATGGCGAGACCGGCATTCCCTGGATGGGGCAGTGCGATTGAGCATGGCCCTTTCCTTCGACCACCTCCGAAACGATGGGCGAAAGACCCCTCATGACCCGTATTGATGCCAAATTCACGACCTTGAGAGCCGAAGGCGGAAAAGCGTTTGTGGCTTACGTGATGGCGGGCGATCCGGATTTCGACACCTCGCTCGAGGTGATCAGGGGTCTGCCCGGCGCCGGTGTCGATGTGATCGAATTGGGCATGCCTTTCACCGATCCGATGGCGGACGGCGTCGCGATTCAGCGTGCGGGTCATCGGGCGCTTCGCGGTGGAATGACATTGGAGCGGACGCTTGATCTGGCCCGCCAATTCCGGCAGGGGGACACCGTCACGCCCATCGTGCTGATGGGGTATTACAACCCAATTCACAACCATGGCGTTCCCGGATTTCTCGAAAAGGCGCGGATGGCCGGCATAGATGGCCTGATCGTGGTCGATCTGCCGCCCGAGGAGGATGTCGCACTGTGCATTCCTGCAAGAAAAGCCGGTTTGAATTTCATCCGATTGGTCGCGCCCACCACGCATGACGAGCGCCTGCCGAAGATCGTTCGGAATGCCTCGGGCTTCGTCTACTCTGTTTCGATCACCGGAATCACCGGAGGCGCCAATGCGCAAGCGGCCGATGTGGAGCCGCAGGTCGCCCGGATCAAAGCCGTGACCGACCTGCCGGTGGTCGTGGGCTTCGGCATCAAAACGCCCGCCGCCGCCGCGACCATCGCCGGGCTGGCGGATGGTGTCGTCGTCGGCTCGGCCATTGTCGAGATGATCGGAGGGAAAAAACCGGTCGCTGAGATTCTCGATTTCGTCGCATCTCTGGCCGAAGGTGCGCATCGCGCCTGATCACGCTTCGGCGCGCATGCGGATATCGGACATCCTCCGGCATGCCCCGCCCTGCCAATCTGCCGCTCAGGTCGTTCAATGCCGGTTCCGATCGGCGCAACGGGCGGTCATGGCATCGCACCGCGCTCTCGGGATATCCGATGTCATCGGTCTTTCTTACACGCATCGCAGCGGGGGCTCGAAACGGTTCTCCGGTCTTGCCGTGTTCTCATCGCTCAAGCGCCGAAGATGGGGACAGAACGTCGATTCCCAGGGCCTCACCCACAGCGGCATAGGTCAGATGACCGGCATGGACGTTAAGACCGTCGAGAAGATGCGGGTCGTCCCGACAGGCCTGACGCCACCCCTTGTCGGCCAG
>JBCCVK010000230.1:0-4594 GCA_039195495.1 Pseudomonadota bacterium | reverse complement strand
GAAGCGCCGCCCCAGGTGCCGGACATGCTGGACAAGACCGCGCGGGAGGCCGCCGCAATGGAGGGCGATCTTGGAGGAGAAGAGTAATGCCTTTCACTGATATCGCGCCGCCGGACATGCAATCCACGAAAGACCGGTATCGGTTTTTCCCTGTCGACGGACCGCAACACCGCCATCGCGCGGCTGAGCTTCATCGATTGCGCCTCTATTGACTTACGCAGTGGCAAAGCCGGAACCTGAAGTGCGGTAGGCATCGCGCGGTGGGGCGAAGATGTCGAGGACTTTTGCCCCGCCAGGCCCTGCACGAAAGCCGTGCGCGATACCGCCAGGTGTGCGCCAGAAATCCCCGGTGCCGACCGGAACTTCGACACCGTCCTGAATGCGCGTGCCGCTGCCTTCCAAAAGAACGCCCCATTGTTCTTCGGGGTGCGAATGGATGGATCCCGCACGACCGGGCTCGAAGCTTACCACTGAAAACATTGCTTGCTCGCCCGGGAAAACCCGGGTTTCTATCCCTTCGGTCAATATACGGGGGATGCCTGCGCTTAAGTCAGCGAAATTAAAGAAGGTGTCGGGTCTCGTCATGGGGTCCTCCATCCTGTTGCCCTGGGTCAAGCGCCAAGCTCAAAAATCTCGAACGTACTTTCACCGGCGTGAATGCGTGCCCGGATCGCCTCTTCACGGGCGGCCACGGCAGTCACCTTGTGGAGAACGTCCGCGGCGATGTCGCGCGGGATTGCCACCACGCCATCATCGTCGCCCACAATGATGTCGCCGGGATTGATCAAGGTCCCGCCAACGACGATCGGGATATCGGTTTCCCCCGGATCGGTCTTGGCCGTTGCTTCCGGGTGAAAGCCCCGGCAGAAGACTTGCAATCCAAGGGCCGCGATATCGGCGCTGTCTCGGATTGTGCAATCGAAGACGGCTCCAGCCATACCCTTGGCAATGCAGCCATCCGCCAAAAGATCACCGAAGGGGCCGAACCGATCCGATGCGCCGCCGTCAACGACCAGCATCTCGCCCGGTGCCGCATGGTGGACGGCGCGGTGAATGGCCCCGTTCTGTCCAGGCGTGATACGCACCGTCCGCGCCGCCCCTGCGATGCGTTTGCCGGCAATGAGCGGCCCGATTTCCGTACTCAGAGCACGCACGCGCGGGCATGCATTGCAGAGGTTGCCGGTCGGAAAATTCGCGAAGTCAGAGATGATCATGGGTCGTGCCGCTCCAGGAAATCGGCCATCGCAGCCCACAGAGCAGGAGGATTGGAATACATCGGAAAATGCCCGGCATGCGGGATCTCGATCACCTCGACGCCCTTCGTCGGCAAGTCGTCCAGATACGACAGGTGCCGATTCTGTTCGCCGTAGATGAAGGCGCGCGGGCATGGCAGCCCGGTGAACATATCCATCAGCGGCGCGGTGTCGGACAATGCAACCATTGAGGTGAAAATTGGTTTGTACGACGTGTCGCGCACCTTGATCGGCAAGGCCGCGGCATAAAGCGCGCAGCCATATTCTTCCCGGTGGCGCACCCGTTTGATGAAGCCTTCCGCAAAGCCCTGGGGCGAGTCGGATGGATGGTCGATGATCTGCCGGGACAGAAAGCAATCCTCAGGCGCGATATTGCCCTCGATATCCATAAAGCTGAGGATACGATGCCTGTTCTCATGGGCGAGGACCAGCGCCGTCAGCCCGCCCATGGAATGGCCGGACATATGAAATCTCTCGACCTTGAGCGCATCGCATGCGGCGAGGGCCACTTTCATCAGCATGGGGATCGACAGCGCATCAGGATCGCCGATCTCGGACGCGCCACAACCCGGCGCATCCCAAAGGATCACAGGACGATCCTTAAATCGCGGGTGCATGGCAAGATCGGCATAGTCTTCCTTGGTGGAGCCGAACCCATGCAGACATACAAGCGGCGCACATCCTCCGTCCTTGCGAAGGCAGGCAAGTCGCACCGACACGCCCTCGACCGTCAATTCGAGTGTTAATATATCCACGCGCGGAATATCCTAGCTGATGATTTTTGTCATTTCCAACGAAAGACTAGACGATTCTACTGAGATTGCATAGTATTTATGAATGTTGGACGCCAAAGACAAAGAAATACTGTCTCTTCTTCTGAATGACGCCGCGATCTCGAAGGCTGAAATCGCACGCCGTGTCGGCCTTGCGCCGTCGGCCGTGTCCGAGCGGGTGCGCCGACTTGAAGCCGATGGCGTCATCGAAGGTTACGAAGTGAGGCTAAATCCGAAGGCGCTTGGAAAACCGCTTTTGGCCTTTGTCTTCGTGACCGATGCAAAACCAAGCCTGGGTTTCGATACCGCTTCGGCGCTCTTAAGCGTAACCGGCCTCGAAGAACTACACAAAATTGCAGGGGACGATTGCTACCTGCTGAAAATACGCGCGTCGGGCACAGATGAATTGAATGAGATCATCGAAACCGAGATCAACCCGGTGCAATCCGTTACGCGTGTTCGCACGACCATCGTCTTAAACGCTGTCACCGAACGGCCCCGCCTGGCGGGCCATACAATCTGAAGACCATTGCGGCTTCACCAGGACGGGACGCGTTGCCGTCCGCTCGAACAGACATTCGCGGCGCGGCAAAACAGGTGTAGATGTGGCCTCCAGGCCGACTTGCGGCGTCTGGTGTTGGCCCGGCCCGGCCGCATGTGTCTCGTTCCTCTCCGGCCTCCTGGTCTGTCCACGCAACGCAGGATGCGCTGGTTGTTATATGGCTCACCGCGAATATATTCGTCGGTGAATTAATTCATAATTGGATAAACCCGATGCCTCCTGCACCGCCGACGGGCTGAAAGGGGTCTGCTGAAGAGGAAACGCGAGGGAGATCTGAACGTTCACGGGCCGGCGTCCCGGAGTATCGGGAAGACCTGGACACTCAGCAGGCTTGCGAACGACCTGCGTCAGGGGGCTGATCGTCGAGATGGACGTTCAGGGAAGGTCCGAACCCGACAGGTTCGCGCGTGGTCCCGTGCCCGAGGATCCAGGGGCAACTCCCCATCTCCTCCGATCTGACCGCCGCCCTGAAGCAGCGGATCGGACATCTCATCGGCGGAAACTGGAACGCGCATCCGATAAACGCGATCCAGCCGATTTTCTTGACGCGCTGATTGCGGAACTGGCCAGGATAGATACGAAATCGGCGATTTTCGCGGATGAGATCGCCTTCTTCGCCCTCGTATTCGCCGAACGCGATGCAAAGGACGCCAGGAAGTTTTTCTGCGCGCTTCGAAATCTGCAGTTCGCGTATCCAAGCATGCACCGACTGTTCACGGGTTCGATCGGCCTGAACGTCGTTGCCGGGAGGTTTGGGCAGTACGGCGCCTTCGTCGATCCGGAACCTTCGTGTCGGCGCCATTCTACCTCAGGCTGGTTGGCAGCGAAGTCCGCCTTTCGGATGCGTCCGTCAAGGGTGTATGGACCGCGACACGGTGGGCCGGTGCGGTTAAGCATGTCCCTGAAGCGACGCCCCGATGATCGGTGGAAGGAAAGGGCTGAAGAATGAAGATAACCTGTGTTGCGCGGACCGGAAGCGCGGTCGGCGAGGGGGCGGTGTGGGATGATCGGGCCCAATGTCTGTGGTGGGTCGATATTCCGGCCGGCTTCGTTTACCGGTTCGATCCCGAGACCGGCGAGAACCGGCGGCACGCGATCGGCGAGCCGGTGGGGTGCCTCGCGGTCCGCGCGTCGGGCGGTCTGGTTTTGGCGACGAGGACGGGCTTCTGGTTCTTCGATCCTGAAACCGGCCGGCGCACGCCCATCGCCGACCCCGAAGCGCACCTGCCCGGCAATCGCTTCAACGACGGGGCGACGGATGCCCAGGGCCGCTTCTGGGCGGGGACCATGGCGACGGACCGTTCGGCCGAACCGGCGGGGTCTCTTTACCGCCTTGACCCGGATCTGACGGTCACACGTTGGAAAGGGGGCTTCGCGACACCCAACGGGCTGGCCTTTTCCCCCGATGGCACGCGGATGTACTTCTCCGACAGCGCGCCCGAGAGGCGCACGATCTGGGTGAGCGACTATGACGGTGACGCCGGCCTTCCCGGAGAACCCGCGGTCTTTCTGGACATGTCCGGCATGCCGGGCCGGCCGGACGGGGGCACCACCGATGCCGACGGCTGCTATTGGCAGGCCGGGATCGACGGGTGGCGGCTCTATCGGATTTCACCCGGAGGCGAGGTGCTGTCGATACTCGACATGCCGGTCGAGAAACCGACGAAACCCATGTTCGGCGGCCCGTCGCTCGACACGCTGTTCGTGACGTCCATCGGCGGCGGATTGACCGACCCGTCCGCACAGCCCGACGCCGGCGGGCTCTTCGCGATCACCGGTTTGCACGTCCGGGGCAGGGCGCAAACGCCGTTCGGCGGCTAGTCGGCGCCGCCCGCCTTGAATTGCCGCAAGCCGACTTCGAAGCACCGCCCGAAACCGAAGATCGTTTGGCCCAGATGTGCTGCGGGATAAGCGCGCGCCACCGGGTTCGAGCGCGCCGGCGAACGACATCGCCTACATGCCGACCCGGGCGGGCTTTGCCGTATCTTGCCGTGGTTACGCATCGG
>JBCCVK010000229.1:0-4627 GCA_039195495.1 Pseudomonadota bacterium | reverse complement strand
GTCGCGGCGGATGGAGCGGCCGGTCTTGCCGAGAGTCGCGGCGATATTGACCTGCATGGCGAAGCACACCGGCTCTTTGCATGGGTCGGTCCAGTCCGACGGCCGGGTCTCGCGCATCATCGTCAAAAGCGCCTTCAGAAGGCTGTCCGGCATACCGATATGGGTGCTCACGTCACTCAGAAGCCCCTCCAGCTCGCCGCGCTGCATGGTGCCCGGCAGCACCGGATGATCGGGAATAGGTTCGCGTTCGCCGGTAAAGTCCTGTTTTTCTTGTATCATTCCTGCTGCTGTCCTCGTTATGCGCGAGGCAGGAACCGACAAGCAACAAGAGATCATGCGCACGAATGCGTTTTCGCTTGATCGCCGAGGCTGGGAGTGCTAGAAAATCGTTGTCACACGAATTTTTCTTGCACTCCCCCGTATGGTTCCCGCCCTGCGGGGTTTTGCTTGTCTGGGGTCTTCGCTGCGACTCCTGAGTCTCGTTGAACTGGCGCGACGCTATCACGCGACCGTTACAAAATGAAGCATTCTAAATCCGGTTGAATGCTGCATATCGGGTTTCGGCATACGGTTTGTTTCGCCGGGCATGCCGAAGCCCAGATCTTGTGGTCCGTCAATAACGTTGCCAATCGCTCCTGTAGAGCTGGCCCGCATGATCGCCGTACTCCACCGAAACGGACCGGACCGCTGAAAAGCCGCCCAAGGGCGCTTCCAACGCCTGCCCGGTCTCGGAGAGGATCAGGAACACCGGCGGCTCGCTGCTGTGGCTGCCCTCGGAGAGCATCTTGCAGTTTTCGTTGGCGGCATCGCAGGAGCGCAGCGACCAGTCGTGGCGGGTCCCCTCGTGTTCGGTCTCCTGGCGCCGGTGGTCCCACCACAGAACGTGGGTCTTCCCGGTGAAGGCCAGCGCCGGCGCCGTGGCCGGGGTCAGTTCGCCGGCGGGCGCACCGTCGGCGCCGACCATGGTGCAGACGCCGAAGGGCGGCTTCACCGGCCAGGGGGTGATGTTCTCGATCATCCGCGCATACGCCTTGGCGCACTCGGCGGGGGCGAAGGCCCCGGCCATGCACAAGAGGATCTCGCAGTCGATATCCGTTTCCTGGGCCAGGGCGGGAGATATGGCAAGCGCCGCCGCGATCAGAGACCCCGCAATCGTTCCACGCAATTTAAAAGACGCATTCCTTAAACATTTCATAAACGGCATCCCATGGTTGAGGCGTGATTCTTTTTTCGCAATGCCATGGAAATGCATTTCAAGGCAATATTTAGCCAGAATTTACAATTATCAATTGAATTTTCGTTTCGAATGAAATCAATGGTTGATTTTCAGAAAGAAAATAAAGCTGTTTTTCTTTTCGAAGGCTCTCTTGCCGGCGAAGAACAGGATTCTGCCCCCCGCCGGCGCCGCCCCGGACGGCATGACGGCGTTATTCGAAGCCGTCTCCCGTCACGGAACCGCCGATGATATGCTCGATATCCGCCCGCGACTGCCAGACCAGGAAACATTCAACGGTTTTTCCAGTGGCGGCGAGACGCCACCTCAGGCTGAAGGGTTCCGTATGCATGTATCCCTCGCGCTCCGCCAGTCCACCAAAGGCGATCGGATCGGGCATGAAGCCGAACACGTAATCGGGACGCCAGTGCAGCAGACACAGGGCTTGCGCAAAGCGGCTGAGCGCCGCCGACAGCCGCGTGCCGCGATAGCTTTTCGTCAGCCAGAAATCACCATGGTAGCATGTATCGCCGGCAATCCTGCGCGCGCCCGGTCCCGCCCTATATCGGGCCTTCGCGAGATCGGGCTCCGGTTCGGCCAGGGGAAATTGGTGAAACTGTCCCGTCAAAAAATCAGACAGCGGTTGGTCCGCCAGATCGATACGCCGCATCGCCTGCGTATGGACCACCTCACCGTATCGATCCCGTCCAAGAATCCAGAAGCCATTCCCTTGCCCCAGAAAGTGCCTGGCCGGACAGAAGGGATTTGCGATCGGACGCTCCGGCCGGGCCGCTTTCAACTGATGCGCATAGCTTGAAAAATCCGCGCCGGTTTCGGGGAAAACGCCCTGCGAGCGGATGTAGGCATCGGCGCACGCAAGGAATCGCGTTGCGGTGTAGGTGGTTTGAATCGTCATCGTCAGGTTCCCATGAGTTGTAAGACACGAGGGAACACAGCACTTCCGATTGTAATGGATGTCTCCAGAATTTAACTTATGGGGGTGCCATCCATCTCCAGTTCCACGGGCATGGGCGGAAACCGATCCGATGAAAATCCCTTGATCGATATGTTGCGGGTCCGGTCGATGATTGAAATCAAGGCGAAGCTGTCGTCGGGGAAACGGCCTCCCAGACATAACCGCTGATAGCTGACCGGAATGGCAGGCCCGTCCGGTTCTCTGGAAACCTGCGTATAGACGTGATCAAGCCTTGCACCGCCGGCCTCGAGTATATTTTCAAACGGCAACAGCACGAGATTCGAAAATCTCGTCCCCGACGGGAGATCGGATATCGAATAACCGATGGAACTTTTCTCCCATGTCCATCCGAACCATGCCGCGTAGGAAGATTTCTCGCCCACATCGACGCAGATCCAATCACCCTTCCTGTATCGATAGAGCATCGAATAGTCCCGGACCGGCTGAAACGTCTCGTCTTCGATCCGGCCTTCGGTTTCGGCCCATATCTTGAAGCATTGCCTGAGAAAAGGAGAGCTATGTGTCCACAACCGGCTCAGCGGGTGTTGCTGCAAGAAATAGGGCTGTTCGTGGCTCGTCGAATTTTCGATGCATAAAAGCCCCTCGGTCTGCCTGATCTCGCCGTTCAGCCAGGCTTCTCCCCTGGTCAAGAGATGTTCGGCCTCCTTCAGGCAATCACGGCCATCATCCGTCAGATGATACTGGTTATCCTGCACCAGGAACAATTTTCGGCCCTGGCATTCTTCCAGAGTGTGAATGTGCCTGTGCATGGTTTGTCTGGTGATGCCGAGTTCTCGAACCGCCTTGGACAGATTGAGCGTGCGGGCCAGCGACGAGAACGACCGCAGCATCGCGAACAGCAAGCTCAAGTTGTGAACCGGGCGCATGGACATCCTCCCCGATGACATGCCTTGGTGTATGATGGATTGCACACAGGTATCTCTTATATGCGCGCAATCGGCTTGCAAGTCATGAATTGCACTCTCCCCCCACATACAGGTTCAATCCGGAAGGGAATTGAACGGAGAGGATTTACATGACGCATTCGATGGACATGTACGTGGGCGGGCAATTGCGGGCGGCGCGGACGATGCGCGGGCTCAGCCAAAAGGAGGTGGCGCAGCGCCTCGGCATCTCGTTCCAGCAGGTTCAGAAATACGAGACCGGCGTAAACCGCATCGCGGCCAGCAGGCTGTTCGCCCTGGCGACGCTGTTGAAGGTGTCCCCCTCGTTCTTCTTCGAGGGCATGGAGGGCCACGGCGCCGTCATCTGGGAGCCTCTGGCGTTGGACAAGGAGACCCTTCGCGCGGTCAGGCATCTTTCGAAGATCAGAAACCACGAGACCCGCAGGCAGCTCCTCAGCCTCATCAAGGCCGTCGCCGCGCACCCGGATGCGCTGATCGAGGGGGCTGCCGTCAATGACGGCAGGGTTCATTAAAAGCACCTCAAAGTTGCGATTTGATTCGCCTTTCGCGCTGCCATGGAAACGCATTTCAAGGGAACATTTGGACAGAATTTACAACTGAAAATTGCATTTAACTTTTAAGGAAAACCAGCGGTTGATTTTCAGAGGGCGGGCGGTTCTTTTTTCTTCTTCGATACCGCTTTTTTAAGCCCGATCTCTTTTCTTTTTTCAAGGGGCATGATTCAAACTCGCGTCATTGTGGTAATCGGTTCCGAATGCGGAATTCGCGTATAAATGATTAACGACGGATGATTTCAAGCACGTCATCGAAGACGGCGATATGCCTTTCAATCGCGCTGACGGCGATCGGGGCGCGAGCCGACGTGTGGGAACCGCGACGATCTGGACGACATCATCAAGCACGTCAAGCGCGTGGGCGACTTGAACGGCGGCACCATGAGCCGCGAGAACATCACCATGCGCGCGGTGTTCTTCGCCCAGCACCCCGGCAATCAGGCGTATCGCGCCCGCGAGGCGCCGATCACCAACCGCAACTTCGCCGACATGGTGGCGTTTCACAACCGCCCCGAGGGCCGGACCACCGGCCTGCCCTGCACGCCCGTGTATCTGGCCGAAAAAAGCAGCGACATGCTCCGGAACATGCGTGAGTATCACGACGACCCCGTGTTGTTGAAGGTGGAGTTGCCCGAAGGCGCGGAGCTTCAGCCGGACTTCGCCACTCTGTCCTTCAAGGGCGGTTGGTTCACCAATATCCAGGATGGGCCGCTCGACGCTGATCCTATCACCGGCGAATACCATGTCTATTCATCGGGCAAGGAAGGCAGCGAAGCGTTCGAGGAACGCTTCTGGCATTTGATGGACGATGACCAGAAGATACCGGTGTCGGATGTTCTCGAACCGGATTCGGAAGCGGCGAGAATAGCCCGCGAATTTACTGGATGCGTCGTCACGCCGGCCGGCATCGCGCCGGGAAACATAGAGCATGTGGATTTCAAGGAACTCGACCCCAAGC
>JBCCVK010000228.1:0-4634 GCA_039195495.1 Pseudomonadota bacterium | reverse complement strand
TTTCCGGGCAAACGCAGCTGTTTGGTCGCGCTTTTACGAGCGGTTTCCTTTTCTTGCCGGCGGCGCAAACGCTCTTCAGCGCGGAGCACGAGAAAGTCAAGAATGGCGCTTGCGGATTTCGTATCGGACGCCAGCCAGTTGTCGAAGTGATCGCGAACAGCGTTCTCGACCAGCCTTTGCGCTTCGGCCGTGGCCAGACGGTCTTTCGTCTGGCCCACGAATTCGGGCTCTCGGATGAAGCATGAGACGATCGCACAGCCGCCGGCGACAAGATCCTCCCTGGTGATCTGGCTGGTTCTGCGGTTGTTTGTCAACTCGCCGTACGCGCGAATGCCCTTCAGGATCGCCGCCCAGAATCCCGCCTCGTGCGTCCCCCCCTCGGGGGTGGGCACGGTGTTGCAATAGGATTGGATGAACCCGTCGCGTGCGGGTGTCCAGTTGATCGCCCACTCGACCTTGCCCGGGATGGTGAATCTTTCCTGAAAATCGACCCTGCCCGAAAAGGGCCGGTCGGCATAGGTGGCGACGGTGCCAAGCGTTTCCCTGAGATAGTCGGCCAGACCGCCGGGAAAGTGGAACTTGGCTTCGGATGGGGTTTCGCCATCGTCGATGGCGGATTTCCAGCGGATTTCAACGCCGGAGAAGAGGTAGGCTTTGGACCGTATGGATTTGAAGATCCGTGCCGGCTTGAAGCGATGCCGGCCGAAAATCTCCCCATCCGGGTGAAAGGTCACGGTGGTCCCGCGTCGGTTGGGAGCGGGGCCGATTTTCCTCAGCGGGCCGAAAGGGATGCCCCGGGAGAAGCGCTGCTCGAAGAGTTCCCGGCCGCGCGCAACCTGGACGATCATCGAATCCGACAAGGCGTTGACCACCGAAGCGCCGACGCCGTGCAGACCGCCCGAGGTTTGATACGCTTTGCCCGAGAACTTGCCCCCCGCATGCAAGGTACAGAAAATCACCTCCAATGCGGATTTGCCGGGGAATTTCGGATGCGGATCGACGGGAATGCCGCGGCCGTTGTCGCGCACGGTTACCGCGTAATCCGCGTGCAATTCGACCTCGATTCTCGTCGCGTGACCCGCCACGGCCTCGTCCATCGAATTATCGAGGATCTCGGACATCATGTGATGCAACGCGCGTTCGTCCGTGCCGCCGATATACATGCCGGGGCGTTTCCGAACGGGTTCCAGCCCTTCCAGCACTTCGATCGAAGAGGCGTCATAACTTTGCCCGGGACTGGCGCCGGTCAGCAGATCGTCGGCCATTGTGCTGCTCTTTGTTTCGATCTTTAGATTGGTATCCTTTGTGACCGTTTCAGCGAGAAACTGCAATATCGAGTATCGAAATGTGCCGCTTGCGGGGTGTTTGATTCTATTCTAGTTGGCGCCGCATGCCGATGTCGGTGACATATCGAGGGCACTTGCGGGCGCTTCTGGCGCTCGGGCTGCCGCTGATTGCCAGTCACATGGCGCAATTCGCGATTCATGTGACCGATACGCTCATGCTGGGATGGTACGACGTGCGCGCATTGGCGGCGGTCGTGCTTGCAGGATCGTTCTACTTCGTCTTTTTTATCGTCGGCTCCGGTTTTGCGTGGGCGGTGATGCCGATGGTGGCCAGTTCAGCCGCTTCGGGCGACGATGCCCATGTCCGCCGAGTGACCCGAATGGGCCTCTGGATCTCTTTCCTGTTCGCCGCGCTCATCATGCCGCCGCTCATTTGGTCGGAGCAGTTGCTGAAGCTTCTGGGACAAGAACCGCAAACGGCCGCGCTGGCGCAAAGCTATCTGCGGATTGCGGGATGGGGCGTGTTCCCGTCGCTGTGGGTGATGGTTTTGAAAAGCTATCTCGCCGCGCTGGAACGCACGCGGGTCGTGCTGCTGACCACCCTGATCGCGGCGGCCTTGAATGCCGCCGTCAACTGGTTGCTGATCTTTGGCAATCTGGGATTGCCGGAAATGGGATTGCGCGGCGCGGCCATCGCCTCGGTCGCGACGCAGTTGCTGTCGCTGCTTATCCTGTGCATGTACGCCAAACACGCCATGCCGGAACATGCATTGTTCCAGCGTCTCTGGCGCCCCGACCGGGAGGCGTTCAATCGCGTCTTTCGCCTGGGCTGGCCCATCGGCCTGACCAATCTGGCCGAAAGCGGGTTGTTCTCGGCCTCGGCGCTGATGATGGGCTGGATCGGCACCATCGAACTGGCGGCGCATGGCATCGCAATTCAATTGGCTTCGCTGACCTTCATGGTGCATATGGGCTTGTCGAACGCGGCGACGGTGCGGGCGGGCAATGCTTTCGGCCGCAAGGACGAGGCGCATTTGCGGATAGGTGGCAAGGTCGCTCTCGCCCTGTCGATGGCATTCGCCCTGTTCACCATGGGTGTTTTCCTGAGCGTGCCGGATTTGCTGATCGGCGCCTTCGTCGATCCCACCGATCCGGCGCGGCCTCGGATCCTGGCCGTAGGCGCTTCGCTTTTAGCGGTTGCCGCCATATTCCAGCTTGCCGACGGGGCGCAGGTCGTTGCCCTGGGTCTGCTGCGCGGCGTGCAGGACACCCGGGTTCCGATGCTTCTGGCGACGATCAGCTACTGGATTGTGGGACTGCCCTCGAGCTATGCGCTCGGCTTCTGGGTCGGGCTGGGTGGCGTCGGCCTCTGGCTGGGTTTGGTGATCGGCCTCGCCTTGGCCGGATGGTTGCTGTTGCGCAGGTTCTGGGCCAAGGCGGTGTTCATGGACACCGCCCTGGCCTGATGTTTCATGCCGTCGCCTTGCTGAGCGCTTGATCCAGATCGGCGATCAGGTCGTCGGCATCCTCGATCCCGATGGAAACCCGCACCACCTCGGGCGCGGCCCCCGCCGCGCGCTGCTGATCGATGGTGAGTTGACGATGCGTGGTCGAGGCCGAATGGATGATCAGCGAACGCGCATCACCAAGGTTGGCCACATGGCTGAAGATCTCCAGAGAGTCGACCAGCTTCACACAAGCTTCGTAACCGCCCTTCACCGCGAAGGCGAACAATCCGCCTGCGCCTCTGGGACAGATCTTGGCGACCCGGTCATAATACGGCGACGACTCGAGACCAGCATAGGTCACGTATTCGACGCGCGGATCCTTTTGCAGCCATTTCGCGACCTTTTGCGCATTCTCCACATGGCGCTCCATGCGCAGACTCAGGGTCTCGACCCCCATCAAGGTATAGTGGGCCGCCTGCGGGTTCATCGTCATGCCGAGGTCGCGCAGCCCCACTGCGATCCCATGGAAGGTGAAGGCCAACGGCCCGAAGGTCTCGGCGAACTTCAGGCCGTGATAAGCGGGCTCCGGCTCTGACAAGGAGGGGAACTTGTCGCTCCGCGTCCAGTCGAACTTGCCCGAATCCACCACGCAACCGCCCGTTACGGTGCCGTTGCCGGTAAGGTATTTGGTGGTCGAATGCACGACCAGTGTCGCCCCATGTTCGATCGGACGGCAAAGATACGGCGTGGCCGAGGTGTTATCCACGATCAGCGGAATGCCGGCCGCGTCCGCGATGGGACTGATTGCGTCCAGATCCGTGATATAGCCGCCGGGATTCGCGATGGTTTCGCAGAAAATGGCACGCGTGTCGTCGTCGATCGCGGATCTCACCGCGTCCAAATCATCGAAATCGACGAATCTGGCCGACCAGCCGAACCGTTTGATCGTTTGGGTAAACTGGGTGATCGTGCCGCCGTAGAGCCGGGGGGAGGCGATGACGTTGCAGCCCGGGCGCATTAACGGAAAGAGCGCCATGATTTGCGCCGCATGCCCGGACGAACAGCACACCCCGCCGACTCCCCCCTCCAGCGTCGCGATGCGCTCCTGCAACACGGAGACGGTGGGATTCGTCAGGCGCGAATAGATATACCCGACTTCCTGAAGGTTGAAGAGGGCGGCGGCGTGTTCGGCATCGCGAAAGACATAGGCGGTGGTCTGATAGATCGGCGTCTGGCGCGCACCGGTGGCCGGGTCCGGCCGGGCACCTGCGTGAAGCTGGAGCGTATCGAAGCCATAAGTAGGTGTATCGGCCATGGGGATCCCTTCTGAAATGCGTCGTGCACGGAATTCTAGGATGCACGGACCGAAGGCACAACCGCAGCTTCAACGTATCCACAAATTGGCGCGTTTGATCCGGTTGCGAATCATCTGCTCCTTGCGGGGCAAATCCTCGCGGTCGAACATCGCGCGCACCCTGCGACCTTTGCCCTGATAGATCATCCGCTTGAACGGCTCGTGCGCTTTGAGCACCTTCTTGATCCTGTTGGGTGCGGCGACGGTCTCCAGGATCTCGACCGTCCGATCGACTTCACGTGCGTAAAGCAATGGCATCGCCCGGTAATGGCAGGTGATTTTTCCATCCAGCGTATCGGGTGCGATGATGTTACGCCCCCCTCCGAGCGAGTGGATCACCAACGGCAGAGCCACCTGATCCAGCCACGGATTCAATTCCTGAACCGCCAGTTCCTTTGGACGGTCGTCCCGAATCGCCCGGGCGTATTCGAGAAAGCGCGCGCCGAAGATCGCCGGATCCTCGTAATAGAACCAACCCGCATTGAAATAAAGATAACGCTCCCAGTATTCGTCCGGCTGGCTGCGATCGAGCGAGCTTTCGAAATC
>JBCCVK010000227.1:0-4635 GCA_039195495.1 Pseudomonadota bacterium | reverse complement strand
GTGGTTTTTTCGTCACTCTGATTCTGATCTACGAAACCACCGTGCGCGAAATGCGCAAAAGCCATCGCAACGCGCTGATTGGCATTTTCAACAGCATTCTGACGACCGTCGCCTTCATCGTGGCGTTTCAGTTGATGTTCTCGGTCCTGGGCCTGCGCAGCGCCCCGCTGCGGGGTGAATTCATCCTGTTCATGATGTCGGGCATCTTCCTTTTCCTGACCCATACGAAATCGGTCGGCGCGGTCGCGGGCGCCGATGGGCCGACCTCGCCGATGATGCAGCATGCGCCCATGAACACGATCATCGCGATCTGCGGCGCGGCCTTGGCCTCGCTCTACACACAGATCGTGACGGTCGTCGTGGTTTTGTTCGTCTACCACGCCGCCATCAAACCCATCCATATCGAAGATCCGGTTTCGGCCTTCGGGATGTTTCTTCTGGCATGGTTTTCAGGCTGCGCCATTGGCATGCTTCTGCTGGCGCTCACGCCTTGGGCCCCGGGTCTGGTGGGGATCGTCAAGATCGTCTATCAGCGGGCGAACATGATCGCGTCCGGCAAGATGTTCGTGGCCAATACCCTGCCCGCGACGGCATATGCGATGTTCGCATGGAATCCGCTGTTTCACATCATCGACCAGTCGCGTGGTTTCGTCTTCATCAATTACGTGCCGCAGAAAACCTCGATAAGCTATCCGATCTATCTGTGCATCGTGTTCATCGTGGTGGGCCTGATGGCCGAGTTCTTCACGCGCAGACGCGCTTCGATCAGCTGGAGCGCCGGCCGATAGAGAGGCGGGCTCAAGACGCCTCCCCCATTCCGCTTCGATGCACGGACATCTTTTCCCGTCCGACGATGGTGGCCAGGCGGGTGAGACGGCCGATACGGCCAAGTCCGGCGGCGGATGGTTCAACCCATCGCAGGCGCAACGCATTCGACACCACGAGGACACTGGACAGAGCCATCGCGCCCGCCGCCAATGCCGGCGACAGCATCACACCGCCAAAGGGATAAAACGCACCCGCAGCCACGGGGATCAGCAAGGTGTTGTAGCCAAAAGCCCAGAACAGGTTTTGCTTGATGTTGCGCAAGGTGGCGCGACTGATGCGGAAGGCGTTTGCAACCCCATTGACGTCGTCGGACATCAGGACCACATCCGCCGCCTCGATGGAGACATCCGTTCCGGTGCCGATCGCAATCCCGACATCCGCCGTGGCAAGCGCGGGCGCATCGTTAATCCCGTCGCCGATAAAAGCCAGCCGCGTTCCATCGGCACGGAGCGTTTCGATCATGGCAACCTTGCCATTCGGCGAAACCTCCGCCTTCACCGTGTCGATGCCGAGTTCGGTCGCGATCGATTGCGCCGTGGCGGCATTGTCTCCGGTGATCATCGCGACCTTCAGACCAAGCGTCTTCAAAGCTTCGATCGCCCCTGCGCTTGTGGGCTTGACAGGATCGGACACCGCCATGGCGGCAGCCAGGCAGCCATCGATCGCCGCAAAGAAAGGGGTCTTGCCCGTCCGCCCCCATTTCAGAGCGGTCTCCGTCAGCGCACCAAGTTCGACGCCATTGCGGCGCATCAGGCCGTCAGAGCCGATAAGCACGCTTCCGCCCCCGGCCCGCGCCTTCACTCCGAAACCCGCGATGGCCTGAAAATCCTCGACCGGGGGCAGGGCAAGGCCGCGCCGCCTTGCCGCCCGCGCGACCGCTTCGGCGACAGGATGCTCGGACACGGCTTCGACAGCGGCGCTCACGGCCAGGACCCGATCCGCATCGAAACCGTTGACCGTTTCCAGATCCGTCAACTCGGGATGCCCCCGCGTCAGGGTCCCGGTCTTGTCGAAGGCCACGGTTTCAACCCCCTGCAGCGCCTGAAGCGCATCCCCTTTCCGGAAAAGCACGCCTAATTCCGCCGCGCGCCCCGTGCCCACCATGATCGAGGTCGGCACCGCCAATCCCATGGCGCAGGGGCAGGCGACGATCAGCACGGCCACACCGGCCGCCAACGCGTGCGACAGCGCCGATTCGGGACCGAAAACCAGCCAGCCGGCAAAGGTGAGAACGGCGATGCCGATAACCATGGGCACGAACCACATCGCAATCCGGTTCACCAGATCCTGCACAGGCAACTTGGCGCTCTGCGCCTGTTCGACCATCGCGACGATTCGTGCCAGGGTGGTCTCGTGGCCGATCGCGGTCGCACGGAAAATCAACGTGCCCTGACCGTTCACGGTCCCGGCGGTGACAGCGTCGCCGGTTTCTTTTCTTACCGGAACGGGCTCTCCGGAGATCATGCTTTCGTCGACGAAGCTGTCGCCGGTTTCGACCTGACCGTCTACGGCCACTCTCTCGCCGGGGCGGACCTGTATGCGATCGCCGACGCGGATCGTATCGGTCGCGACATCCTCGAAAGCGTCACCGCGCCTCACGCGGGCGATTTCGGGGCGCAGGTCGATCAGCGCGCGGACGGCCGCTCCCGTGCGCCCTTTGGCGCGCATCTCCAACCAGCGGCCCAGCAGAATCAGGGTCACGATGACTGCCGCCGCCTCGAAATAGACGGCGCGGCTGCCATGGGGCAGCAGCGACGGAAAAAACAAAGCGACGCTCGAATACCCCCAGGCCGCCGTCGTGCCGAGGGCCACGAGCGAATTCATATCGGGCGCGCGGCGCCAGAGCGCCGGCCAGCCTTTCAAGAGGAACTGGCGCCCGGGCCAGAGCAAAATCACCGTGGTGAGCAGAAACTGGATCGTCCAGCTGGCGCGCATTCCGATGGTGGCTTCGAACAGGCGATGGAGCGCCGGAAACACATGTCCGCCCATCTCCAGAAAAAAGACCGGGATCGTCAGAAGCCCGGCGATCAACACGGATCGCCGACGGTCCCGCGCGTCCTCGGATATGCGGTCCGGCTCCGGTTTTCGCGCCGTTTTGACGACGGCATCGTATCCATTCGCGCGGATGGCCGCGCGCAGCGGTCCAACCTCTCTGGAAAGGGTTTCGACCCGTGCCGTTTCCGAGGCGAGCGAAACGGACGCCTCGACGACCCCCACCACCCTGCCCAGGCTTCGTTCGACACGCTCTACGCAGGACGCGCATGTCATGCCCTCGATCCGGAGGATGATATGATGGCGACGGGCGGGATAGCCGGCCTGCGCCAAAGCGTTCTGAAGCGCCCGCGTATCCGTGCCGTCCTTCAGAACGACATGCGCCGTTCCGGTCACGAAATCGACATGCGCGTCTTGCGCCCCCGGGACCGACCCGATCACGGTTTCCACCCGCTCGACGCATCCGGCGCAGGACAATTCCCCGAGTTCGAGTGAAAGTGCGGCAACGGTCATTCGTTGTTCCCGTGATCGGTGAAGGCCATTCAGATAAACGTTTCAGCATGGGCAACGTCAATACGTACCGTCGGATGACATTCCCGTTACCGGTGTCAAAACTGCCGGACCTCGATGCCCGCGTCTGTCAATCGCTCCTTGATGCGGCGTGCCATGACGACGGCGCCGGGGGTGTCCCCGTGGAGGCAGATCGTATCGATGCGACAGGGCAAGCGCAGACCGCTTCTGGTGATGATCGCCTCCTCGGAGAGCATGTTCACGAGTCTTTCGGCGGCCGTCGGCGCATCATGGACGACGGCGCCGGGCTCGGCACGGTCGACGAGCGTGGCATCGTCATTATAGGTGCGATCCGCAAAGATTTCCCCGACCCAGGCGCAATCGAGATCGCGGACGACCCGCTCCATGGCCGTGCCGGCCAGAACCATGATGACGATATCCGGCTGTATGCGCAGAGCCGCCCGATAACACGCGTATGCAAGCGCCTCGTCCTCGGAGGCCATGTTCGCCAAGGCGCCGTGCAACTTCAGATGACGAACCCTCCCCCCTGCGGCGGTGGCCATCGCGCGCGCCGCGCCCAGTTGATAGGTCACGAGATTGCGCAATTCCTCCTCGGACAGGGAAAGACGCCGGCGCCCGAAGCCCTGCAGATCCCCGAAACCCGGATGCGCACCGATCCCCACGCCCTTCCGAACCGCCAGACGCATGGTTTCCGCCATGACATTCGCATCGCCGGCATGCCAACCGCACGCGATATTCGCCGACGTCACGATATCCAGAAGCGAGGCATCGTCGCCCAGCGACCAGCGGCCGAAACCTTCGCCCATATCGGCGTTCAGATCCACCCGATTTGCCATCCTATCCCCTCTCCAAGTCGTCGCCGCAGGTTACGCCGTCGATCAGCTGGTAGCGCAACAGATCGCCGATGTCGTGAGGATCGCGCCTCAACGGCTGCACAAGCGCCCGCATCCGTTCAAGCGCAGCCGCTTCGGTTTCGAGAAGCCGGTCCGCATCGTCCAGCGATACGGGTGCGAAACGCAAAACGGTCCCCGGCGCGGCCTGCGCCACGGTGGCGAGATCCGCTTCGACAACCGTTCCGATGCGCGGATATCCTCCAATCGTCTGACATTCCGCCAGCAGAACGAAAGGCACGCCGCTTCCCGTCATCTGGATGTCACCGGAGACGATGAAATCGGACCCGAGACCGGATGCCATTCCCGTCGTGAAAGGGCCCCCGTCATGGATCAGCATCGCTCCTCGGCGGTCGGCCTGCGACCCCATGCGAAATTCGGTCGCAAAAAAACG
>JBCCVK010000226.1:0-4668 GCA_039195495.1 Pseudomonadota bacterium | reverse complement strand
TATTTCAGCGCGGGGGGGGGGGGGGGGGTGCCCCTTTCCCTTCCACGGGGGGTGCGGGGGGGGGGTGGGGGGGCTTCGCTTTCACTGTGAAGCCGATGAAATCCTCATAGCGCGGAAGAAGGCGCACGGCGTGCGGTTGACGACCGGGGAAGTGGTCGCCGCCGATCTTGTCGTCTCGAACGCCGATGCCGGTCACACCTATTCCCGGCTGCTGCGCAATCATCGCCGCGGCCGGTGGACAGATGCGCGGCTGCGCCGCCGTCGATGGTCCATGGGGCTTTTCGTCTGGTATTTCGGAACGCGGCAGACCCGCAGTCTGTGGCCCGATGTCGGACACCACACGATCCTCAACGGGCCGCGCTATCGCGGGTTGATCAAGGATATCTTTCGCGCGGGCCGCTTGGCCGCCGATATGAGCCTTTACGTGCACCGGCCCACGGTGACTGATTCAACGGCGGCGCCGGACGGCGATGACACGTTTTATGCCCTCAGTCCGGTCCCGCATCTCGGGCATGGGGTCAGGGTGGACTGGAAGACCATGACCGAAATCTACCGCCGGCGGGTACAGACGCTGCTGGAAGAGCGACTTTTGCCCGGCCTCGGCCGTCATCTCACCGTCTCCGAAGTTTTCACGCCCGAAACCTTCCGCGACCGGTACCTGTCGCCGCTGGGCTGCGGATTCTCGATAGAGCCCAGGATCCTGCAAAGCGCCTGGTTCCGTCCGCACAACATCAGCGAAGAGGCCGACGGTCTTTATCTTGTCGGGGCCGGGACGCATCCCGGGGCCGGGCTTCCGGGGGTGGTCACCAGTGCGGAAGTTCTGTCGAAGCTTGTTCCAGATCCGGTGTCGAGCCCATGATCGATCCCAACGACATGCGGTATTGCCGCGACGCGATCCGACATGGCTCACTGTCCTTTCACGCCGCATCACGCCTCTTGCCGCGTCCGGTGCGTGACCCGGCGCTTGCGCTCTATGCATTCTGCCGGCTGGCCGATGACGAGGTGGATCTGAAATCCGAAAAAGCGGCGGCGGTTCTCAGGCTCAAAGAGCGCCTCGAACGCGCCTATGCGGGACGGCCGAGGAATGCGGCGCCCGACCGGGCCTTCGCGGCAGTGATAGAAGAGTACGAGATGCCACGCGCCCTGCCGGAGGCCCTGCTGGAAGGGTTGGCTTGGGATGCCATGGAGCGACGTTATCGGACCTTGTCGGAGCTGATGTCCTATTGCGCACGCGTGGCCAGCGCCGTTGGCGTGATGATGTCGGTTCTGATGCGCGTGCGAAATGCCGATACCCTGGCACGCGCCTGCGATTTGGGCATGGCCATGCAGTTGACGAATATCGCCCGCGACATCGGCGAGGATGCGCGGGAGAACCGGCTGTATCTGCCTCTGGATTGGCTGGAGGAACAGGATATAGACGTCGACGGGTTCCTCGGACGGCCGCGCGCCGAACCGGGGATCCGGCTGTGCGTGGCCCGGCTCTTGAAACATGCGCAGGAACTGTATCGACGGTCCGAGGCGGGGATAGCGGAATTGCCTCTGGCCTGCCGTCCTGGGATCTATGCGGCGCGTTTCATCTATGCCGGTATCGGGAACCACATCCGCCGGGCGGGATACGACAGCATCGCCCGACGCGCCCGGACGGGTGCGGGACAAAAGCTGGGATGGCTTACATTGTCCTGCGGCGTCGCGGCGTTCAGCGCAGTTACATTGCGGTCGCCCCGGCTTTACGCCCGCCCGCTCGCAGAAACCGCCTTTCTGGTGGAAGCGGCCGCCAAGCCTGTCTCGGCACGTGCAGACTGGGGCGAAACGCTCTGTACCGCATTCGCTCAATTGCAGCGACAAGAGCATGAACGACGGAGCCGCCTGATGCCGACCGCACGGACACATACGCAATGATGTTCGCCTTGTACTTTCTGATCTTTTTTGCCGCCTGCGCGGCGGCTGGGACCACCGGCGGCGTGTTCCCGCCCGGTCAGTGGTATCGCGACCTGCGCAAACCGGCGTGGACGCCGCCGAATTGGTTGTTTCCGCTCGCTTGGACAATACTTTACCTCTGCATGTCCTGGGCCGGCGCACGCGTGGCCATGCGGGACGGTGCGAGCCTGGCCTTGGCGCTTTGGGGTCTGCAAATTGCCATCAATGCCCTTTGGACACCGGTCTTTTTCGGTGCGCGGCGGATCAAGGCCGGAATGGTCGTGCTGGCCGCGCTGTGGCTTTCGGTGGCTGCGACAACCTTCGCGTTGTGGATGGTGGATGTTGTGGCGGGTTTTCTTTTCGTACCGTACCTGATCTGGGTCAGTGTCGCGGAGGCACTCAACTGGTCGGTTCTGCAACTTAACCCAGAGATTGCCGACAATCCGCCGCCAACGGGAACCTAGAACGTCCAGCGCGCACGCCGCGGGACGCGCAAGGCCAGCATGAATTTCAGTAAAGGCGATCGGAACCGGCGTAGATCGAGCGCCTCGTAGACCCCGACGGTTTCTTCGCCGCCAAGCCGAGTCCGTATCATGGCGCGTGAGTAGAATGGCGCGTCGAGCATATTCATGACCTGATGCGGGACATAACCCGCATCCGCTCGCGTTTCGCGCCGAACGCCCCAGACACTGCGCTTCAGCCGTGCCTTCGCGGGCAGGCGGCCCGGCCTGGCCGCACCGCTTGGAGAAAAGCGGATCGCATGGCCGAAACTTGTGCCGTCCAGCCGTTCGACGTCATAGAAGCAGGTGCTGCCACCGGCCGTCGGGAACCGGCCCCAGGTCCAGTATGCGAAATCTTCCTCCAGCGCCCGCGTGCCGAAGTTTGCGTCGAGGTATCCGTGTCCGTTCCATTCCCAGCCGCGGGACTCCAGCGCGACCCGGATCCGAGCGGTGGGGGCAAAGGGTCTCCAGACATGCGCGCCGTCATCGGTCAGTGGCAACTCGACATCCGTGATCCCCGATGGCTCTAGAACGACACGACCGCGCACCGGCATGATCAGCGGCGGTGCGCCGATCTCGCAAATGTCGATTTCCAGGCGGTCGCCGGTCCAGTAGAGCGACGAAGGCCCCACGATCATTCTTTGCGCGCTGAGTTTCAGAGCGGACCGGCCTCGGTCCGTCATCGTGAACCGGCCGCCGGGACCGTAGGTCGCAACATTGATGCAGCAGTGATTCTCCGGGTCCTTGCGGTCCGACCAGCGGTACCAGGGCGAAAAAACCGAACCAATGAAGGCTATGATCGAAATGGCCCGGGTCCGATCGTCGCTGATCCCGTCGACATACCACCAGGCATAACCGTTCGGCGGAACGTCGAGCGCAAAGCAAGGTCCGCGACGATCGTTTCGACCGCATGCCGTGCGGAGAGGGCCGCCATCGGCAGGCCCGCGCCCGGATGGGTGCCGCCGCCCGCAAGATACAGCCCCCGGATCGGAGTGCGCGCTCGGGGCCGATTCAACGCGGCCGTCAGCCCGTGCGGGCTCTGCCCGTAAAGAGACCCGCTGCTTTCCGGGAACATCGCCTCGAAGTCCTGCGGTCGCGTCAGCGATGCGGGGCCGGGCAGGGGATCGAAGGTCAGGCCGAATCGGCGGAGCATGCCGAATGTGCGCGTCAGGCATGTCTGAAACTCCATGTCGGGATACGACCCGCCGTCACGCGGCGGGGCATTCAGGATGATCTCGAATCTTTCGGCGGCGCCAGGGGTCCGGGCCTTGCCTGGCCCACGATCCTGCGCGCAAATGTAAATCGTCGGATCTTCGGGAAAGAAGCCGGTCCGGAGCTCTTCGAATTCGCGTTGGCCATTGCCGGAAAAGAAGACATTGTGATGGGACAGGTCGGGGCCACTCACCGTGGCGGCAAAGCTCCAGACCGCGGCTGACAGGCTGCGCGGCGCAGTGAGCGTCTGGTGCGCCGCGCGCTCGACGTCATTTCCAAGCGCGCCCCGCGCCAGGGCGCGCGGATCTCCGTTGAAGACGACGATGTCGGCCGTGATCCTGCGCTGGCCTTCGATTTCGACGGTGGCGACTCGGCCGCCGTCGCATTCGATCAACGTGACGTGGCTGTCATAGAGAAATGTGGCGCCCCGATTCCGGCAAAGTTTTTCGAGCGCGTCCGGCAACCGGTGCAGCCCCCCCTCCACATGCCAGACCCCGGTGGCTTCGGCCTGCCAGATCAGACTCAGAAGCGCCGGAGACAGATAGGGTGAGCCGCCGACATAGGTGGCATAGCGACCAAAAAGCTGCGCGAGCCGTGCATCGGAAAACCGCCCGGCCAGATGAGCGCCCAGCGAGCGCAGCGGCGCCATGGCACGCGACAAGGATGGACGGCGCAGCACGGTCAGGCCAAGCGTGGCCAGCGAGGGCCGCGGGCTGCACATCATCGGCCGTTCGAAATGTTCGAACAAGGCCCTTGTATCCTCGTGGAACCGTATGAATGCCGCCGCGGCATCCTCTCCTGAAAACGAGGCGATGGCCGCGCGATTGGCCTCGGGACTGTCGGTCAGATCGAGACGGCTGCCATCGGGCCAGAAATGCCGGGCGATCACCGGGAGCTTGCGCATGCACAGGTGATCGTCCAGATGCTCGCCGAGAGCGGCGAAGACATCGTCGAACACTGCCTTGAGTGTCAAAACAGTTGGCCCGGCAGCGACGGGTCCCAGGGCCGATGGCACGGAACGAATCTTGCCGCCGGGCCG
>JBCCVK010000225.1:0-4682 GCA_039195495.1 Pseudomonadota bacterium | reverse complement strand
GACGGCGACCTGCCAGCCGCTCAGGACCTCGCGTGTATGCACATTCACCACATATCCGCCACGCAAGACCAGATCGGCCGGGGCGCGCCCCGCGGCGACGGCGACGAGATCGGGGGCCGCATCGGCCCATGCGGGAAAAATATTTTCTGTCATGACGCATTGTGCCCATGCCGCACCAAGGCTTCAAGCGCATTTCTCGCATCGTCAAGCGCCGGCGCCGGATTTCGCCGGGAATACACGAAGGGGGATCTACACCAGCGGCGCATTGCCGCCGGTTGATTGGAATGCTACCGCTGCGTGGGACGAACCGCCTTTGACGACCGAATTGCAAACCGATGCCCATGCGCTCTTTCCGAACCGTTGCCCCGCCATGCACGCTGACGTCGGCTCTGTGGTTTCGGGGCGCGCATCGATTTGTAAGGATCCTGCGCCGATATCGCGCGGGCAAGCGCGCCGGCCCGGATAGCCCTCGGCGCAGGAAAAACACCCGCTTCGATGACGCCGCGCGGCTCATCCCCCCTGGAACCGGCCCCTCCGAAAGGCGGATGCACACATGATCTACGGGTTGACAGACGAACAATTGATGATCGCGGATGCCGTTCGTACCTTCGTCGAGAACGAAATCTACCCGCGGGAGGAACTTGTCGAACGTACCGGCGAGGTGCCCGGGGACATCGCCGACGAAATCAAGCGCAAGACGCTCGAGCTGGGCTTTTACGCCTGCAATTTTCCCGAAAGCTTGGGCTGTGCGGGACTGAACCATGTGGAGTTCGCTTTGGTCGAGCGCGAACTGGGCCGCGGTTCGATGGCCCTTAACCACTTCTTCGGACGGCCGCAGAACATTCTGATGGCCTGCGAAGGCGAACAGGTCGAGCGTTACCTCATGCCGGCCGTGCGCGGCGAGAGAATGGACGCGCTTGCGATGACCGAACCCGGTGCGGGATCGGACGTGCGTGGCATGAAGTGCGCCGCCAAACGGACAGGCGGCGACTGGGTCATCAATGGCACCAAGCATTTCATCTCGGGCGCCGATCATGCCGATTTCGTGATCGTCTTCGTCGCAACCGGCGAGGACCAGACGGCGAAAGGCCCGAAGAAGCGGATCACCGCGTTTCTCGTGGACCGCGGCACGCCCGGTTTCACCATCCGCGACGGTTATGAATCGGTCAGTCATCGCGGTTACAAGAACATGATCCTGGACTTCGACGATTGCCGGTTGCCGGATGCGCAGATTCTGGGACCGGTCGATGGCGGTCTCGAGGTGATGAATACATGGCTCTATGCCACCCGCATCACCGTGGCGGCCATGTCCGTCGGCCGTGCACGGCGCGTCTTCGATTATGCGCTCGATTATGCCGCGACACGGGAACAGTTCGGTCAAAAGATCGGCAGATTTCAAGGCGTCGGCTTTCAAATCGCCGATATGATCACCGAGATCGACGCCGCCGATCTGCTGACGCTTGCCGCCGCCGATCGACTGGACAAGGGCTTGAGCGCCAATCGGGAAATTGCCTCGGCCAAACTCTACGCCTCCGAGATGCTGGGGCGGGTGACCGACGCTGCGGTCCAGATCCACGGTGGAATGGGCCTGATGAACGACTATCCCATGGAGCGCTTCTGGCGCGACGCGCGCGTGGAGCGGATCTGGGACGGCACGTCCGAGATCCAACGTCACATCATCAGCCGCGATCTGTTGCGGGCATTGGGCGCATGAATCCCCGAAGGCGCGATCTCGGCCGTCTTCTGAACCCGCGCAGCATCGCCGTGATCGGCGGGGGCGCCTGGGGCGCCTCGGTCGTCAGAGCGGCGCAGGCCATCGGATATGACGGCAGTATCTTTTCGGTTCATCCCGAAGGCAAGTCCATCGGCGGGCTTCCGGCATTGCGGGCCTTGTCGGAATGGCCCGGTATCATCGACGCGGCTTTCATAGGGGTGAACCGGCACGCCACCTTGGACGTGGTCGCCGAATTGGCGCGACTGGGCGCGGGCGGGGCGGTGGCCTTCGCTTCGGGGTTCGCCGAGGCGGAGGACGCGGACCTCCGAGCCCGCGACTTGCAGGCCGGGCTGGTTGCGGCGGCAGGCGAAATGCCGGTTCTGGGCCCGAACTGCTATGGTCTGATCAACGCCTTGGACAAGGTGGCGATCTGGCCCGATCAGCATGGGATGCGGCGCGTCGACAGAGGGGTGGCGATCTTGACGCAAAGCTCCAACATCGCGATCAATCTGACCATGCAGGCCCGGGGATTGCCGATCGCGGCGATGGTGACCTGCGGCAATCAGGCGCAAACGACCCAAGCGCAAATCGCCCTTGCGCTTCTGAAGGATCGCCGCATCACCGCCATCGGCCTGCATGTCGAAGGCTTCGGACGCCTCGACGAGTGGGCGGAGCTCGCCGCGGCGGCCAGGGCCATGGGCATTCCGCTGATCGCCCTGAAGGTCGGAAAATCGCAAGCGGCGCAAGCGGCGGCCGTTTCGCACACGGCGTCCCTGGCGGGACGGGATGCGGCCGCGGCCGCGGTGCTCGACAGGTTCGGAATCGCCCGTCTTCCTTCCTTGCCGGCGTTTCTCGAAACGCTCAAGCTCCTGCATCTGGGCGGACCGCTCGCCTCGTCCCGAATCGCCTCGATCAGCTGCTCCGGCGGCGAGGCGGCGCTGATGGCCGATGCGGCCGTCGGTCGGGCGCTGGAGTTTCCGCGGCTGACGCAAGCCCAGCGCGCGGGCTTGCGCGCCGTTCTTGGATCGAAGGTCGCGCTGGCGAATCCGCTGGATTACCACACGTATATTTGGCGGGACACCGAGGCGATGACCCGGGCCTGGGCAGCGATGATGGCGCCGCATCTGGCGCTGACGGTGCTGATCGTGGATTTTCCGCGTCCGCCCCTGGCCGATCCCAGCGACTGGGACTGCGCCATCGCGGCCGCCATCGCCGCCAAGGCCCGCACGGGCGCGCGCGTCGCGATGGTCGCCACCCTGCCGGAATTAATGCCGGAAGCCGTCGCGGCGCGCCTCATGTCCCAGGGCGTGGTGGCGTTGCATGGAATGGACGAAGCGGTTCTCGCCTTGGAAGCCGCGGCCTGGCTTGGCCGAACCAGTTCCGAAACCGGTTTGCCCGCCCCGGCGGCCATGCCGAAAGAACCCGTGACATGGTCGGAGCGCGCGGCGAAATCCATTCTGGCGCGCCATGGTCTGTCAACGCCTCTCGGGGTGTCGGCCGCCTCTCCGGACGAGGCCGCCCGTCGCATCCGGGATTTCGCCGCACCGGTCGCGGTGAAGGCCGAAGGTGCCGCCCACAAGACGGAAACCGGAGGTGTGGCGCTTGGCCTGACGACGTTCGACCAGGTGCATGAAGCCGCCCGCCGCATGGGGGCGAACACCTTTCTCGTCGAGGAGATGATCACCGACGGGGTGGCCGAACTTCTGGCCGGAATCGTGGCCGATCCGCCGCATGGTTACCTGCTGACGCTGGCGGCGGGAGGGACGCGGACCGAGCTTCTGGCCGACCGCACGCATTTGCTTCTGCCCGTCACCGCGGCACAGGTCGATACGGCCTTGAGGCGCCTGCGCTGCGCGCCGCTGCTGGAGGGATATCGCGGCCAGCCTGCCGCCGATCGTACCGCCATCGTGCATGCGGTTCTGGCCCTGCAAGACTTCGTTCTTGCCAATCCGGGCATGATTGCCGAAGTTGAAGTGAACCCGTTGATCGCCACGCCCTCACGCGCCGTGGCGGCCGATGCCCTTATCCGCGCCGAGAAGGAAGTCCAATGACAGATCCCGTCAAAATCCGCCGGGAAGGGGCGATTTTCGAGGTCGTGCTGGACCGGCCCAAAGCCAATGCCATCGATCTCCGCACCTCGCGCCTGATGGGTGAGGTGTTCGCCACCTTTCGCGACGATCCTGATCTGCGCGTGGCCATCATCACCGGCGCGGGCGAGAAATTCTTCTGCGCCGGTTGGGATCTGAAAGCCGCCAATGACGGTGACGCGGTCGATGGCGACTACGGCGTGGGCGGTTTCGGAGGCGTGCAGGAACTGCGCGATATGAACAAGCCGATCATCGCCGCCATCAATGGTCTCTGCTGCGGGGGTGGTTTGGAACTGGCGCTGAGCGCCGATATCATCCTGGCCGCCGATCACGCCCGTTTCGCCTTGCCGGAAATCCGCTCGGGCACGGTGGCCGATGCCGCCAGCGTCAAGTTGCCCAAACGCATCCCTTATCACATCGCGATGGAAATGCTGCTAACGGGCCGCTGGCTGGACGCGGACGAAGCGCATCGCTGGGGGTTCGTCAATCAGATCCACCCGGGCGCACATCTCATGAATGCCGCCTGGACCCGGGCGCGTTCCCTGGCTTCGGGTCCTCCCCTCGTCTACGCCGCGATCAAGGAAATCGTGCGCGACGCCGAAGGATCGAAGTTTCAAGACGCGCTGAACCGGATCACCACGCGGCAACTGCGCACCGTGGATATGCTATACTCTTCCGAGGATCAAAGAGAGGGCGCGCGCGCCTTCGCGGAAAAACGGGATCCGGTCTGGAAAGGACGCTGACACTCGGCGATCTTTTCCCGCCGATCGATCGTCTGCGGGTCCAGGGCGCAGTGCAGTTTTTCCGACCGGTTTTATACTGCGCAACCGCCCGGCATCTCGGATCTCGCCAGGGGCCGTTCGCGCGCCGTATGGCTGGCT
>JBCCVK010000224.1:0-4700 GCA_039195495.1 Pseudomonadota bacterium | reverse complement strand
GCCGAGATCAACGACGCCAGCGCCGCGAAGACCCGCACGTGACCGACGCGCCGGATCATGTGCGGCGTCAGGCGCGATCCCCCGAGAAAGCCGGCGAAATACGCGGACATGATCAACGACATCGAGAAGATCGAAAAACCTTCTATCTCGCCGCGCACACCCAACAGCGTGCCCTGAAGGCCATTGCCCATCATCAGCAGCATCATGCCCAGGAGAAGGGCCCAAGAGCCTCTGATCACCGAAATCATGGCAACGCTCTCGCCGCAAGTCAGCTACCCCGCCAGCAAACCGGTCGCTCGGCGAACTTCTGTCCGATGAGCGACCTAGCGGGTCGGTTTCGGGCCCGGTATCAACAAACTTGCATCTCCGTAAGAGAAAAAACGATATTCTTCCCCGATGGCATGTCTGTAGATCGCCTTGACCCTGTCATGCCCGACCAGCGCGGCCACCAGCATCATCAGCGTCGATTTGGGAAGGTGGAAATTGGTCATGAGTGCATCGGTCACGCGAAAACGATGGCCCGGACGAATGAATATCTGCGTCTCGCCGGCCCATGGCGCCACCATCCCGTCACGGATCGCCGCGGTCTCGATCAGCCGCAACGCGGTCGTGCCCACGGGAACGATACGTCCACCGGATGCGCGGGTGGCATTGATCTCCGCGGCGGCCTTGCGGCCGATTCGGCCCCATTCGGCATGCATCCTATGCCGGCTGACGTCTTCCGTCTTGACCGGAAGAAAGGTGCCCGCGCCGACATGAAGGGTGATCCTGGTGACGGACACACCCAGACGCATGATCCGCTCCAACAGATCCCGATCGAAATGCAGCGACGCCGTGGGGGCGGCCACCGCTCCGGGATTCGCGGCGAAAATCGTTTGGTAATCGGTCTCGTCCTGCGCGTCGGCGGCGCGTCTCGCCGCGATATAGGGGGGCAGCGGCATCCGGCCCACTTCGGCGAGGGCGGCGTCGAAAGCCGTGCCCGACAGATTGAAACGCAGCCGCCCCTGTCCATCTTCCCGCGCTTCCAGATGCGCGGACAGGCGATCGGACAGAATGATTTCCTCTCCGTCGCGTATCTTTTTCAAGGGCTTCACCAGGGCCGTCCATCGACCGTCCGGATGCGGTCGCAGCAAAGTGACCTCGATCCTGGCCTCTGCGACGCCCCGGGACCCGGCGCGCCGGCGCACGCCAGACAGGCGCGCCGGAAGAACTTTGGTGTCGTTCAAAATCAACCGATCGCCCGGACGCAGGAAATTCGGCAGGTCGCGGACATGCGCATCGGTGATCACGTCCGCCTCGGACACGAGCAGACGCGCCGACACGCGCGGGCGCGCGGGTCTCGTGGCGATGAGATGTTCAGGCAGATCGAAATCGAAATCGCTGAGCTTCATCTTACCGCCTGCGGCGGCGCGCGCCGGAAGAGTTCCCGGAAAATGCCGGGCGCGAGCACCGACAGCGGATTTACGCTGATCGACACATCGTCCTGCGGCCCCGCCACCCGGTAGGTGAACCCGAACAGACCTTCGCGTTTACGCGCCAGAAACTGCCCCAGACCATTGATGAAATAAAACGGGGAAACCACACCTTGGATATCCATCGACCTGTCGGCGAATGCATAAACGCCTTCGAACGAAATTCCCATCGATGGCCCGACGGCACTGCCTTTCTGCAGGACGACTCCACCGGGGCTCAGCCGGAGTTCGGTTCTCACCGACGAAAAGAACAATCCCTCCCCGCTCAACTGTTCCAGCAGACCGATCACGCTGATCGCCGAAAGCATCTCGGCGATGGCAGGGGCGCGGATCACCCGCGCGTTTTGCACTTCAAGATGTCCCGCAAAGCCGCCGGGATGCCCGGTCGGACGCAATATAAGCGAGAGTGTGCCCCCCTGCGCATTCTGAAACACCCCGGCCGCACGCAACACCCTGCCCGCATCGGCCGAGATCAGTTGAACGGTCGGTCCGTTCGGCGCGGGCCGGATCACCCCGTCCAGACGCCCCGCGCCGTTGACGGCCCCGGTGAAGCCACCGGTCAGTCCGCCGACCCGGGCAAAGTTTCCGCGAAACCCGGTGATCGCGACTCCGTCGGACAGGATCAGACGGTCCAGCGTCGCGCTTATGGGACCGCCGGCGGTCCCGGCACCTCCCGCGACGCCCTGGGGCACACCGCGCATGTCAAGCTGGCCGCCGAGCAGGGAAAGGGCGGGCGAACCGCCGGTCTCCTGCATCGTCAAAACGGCGCTGACATCCAGCCAGGAGTCGACTTTCAACTTGGACAATCGCATGTCCTGCAAATGCCCCCCTTCGGACAACCCGAGGGTGCCGACCGCCTGCAGCCCGGCGCCCTCGATCGCGATTTTCGAAATTTCAGGTGTCGGACCGAGCGCGCCCTCGACCAGAAACCGCCCTTTCGCATCAACCGGTTTCGTCCAGCCGAGGGCTGGAACCGCCAGTTGCACATGTGCCAGATCCGACGTCACCCGAAACGCGGGCGCCTGCCCCTTTCTCAATTCCAGCGAGAATTGCGCGCGCCCCTTTCCCGTGAGGCTGCCGGGTGGAAGCGCGATCCGAAGCGTCTCCAGGCTCCTTTGCGACAACTCCACCGTGCCGGCCACCTCACTGGGCCCGGCATCTCCGGGACCTGTCCTCTGCTCCCAGCGGGCCCGAAAAGGCAACTTGTCCAAGGTGGCCCGTCCCTCGATAACGAGGGTGCCGGCATCCGCGGTCAATGTCAGCTCTTCGGCGGTCAGCATCCGCTTCGGGATCAACGTTCCGGAAGACACGTCGTGCAACCGGCCGGCGACGCGGTATGTTACATCCTGCAGCTTTATGCGGGGAGCCATCGCGAAAGAGATGTCCATCGTCAGCTGGGCGCGCCCGTGCGCAAGATCGGGATCGCGCCCCGCCTTTGCCATCAGTCGCAGCGGTTCGCGATCCAGAATGTCCAGTATCGCCGGAATCGGACCCGACGGGCGCAGCGACAGCTCCCACAAACCGGGTTTCCGGGTCACGTCACGTATCAGAAGCGTCGATCCCGCCATCTGGACGGCTTCGTTCGCCGCGGCCCGCACTTGCCCCGCCTGCAAGCCGATCGAGAAGGTCTTGCCGAAGAAGCTCGCATGGCCGCGCGCCGCGGTGATCGGCGGCATGGTGTCCAAAAACAGGATGTCCGTCTCTTTAAAAGCATAGGAGAGACCGATGCGGAAGGCGTGATCCGGCGACATGCGTAACGCGGCCTCGGCATCGACGATGCGCCCCCCCCGAACGGATCGCCGCAACATGGCCCGCGTCTTCGGCGCGACGTCAGCCGGCCAGTAATCGAGAACCTTCCGGGCCGCGATCTCATCGACCCGGGCATCCAGGGCCATGATCGGCCCTTTCGGCGTCATCTCGAACCGGCCGGACGCATGTAGGATGGCATCCTGGTTTCTCAGAACCGCCTGGCCGATCTCAATCCCTGCCCGGGTCGGGTGAATACGGAAATCAACGGCACCGAAATCGAACTCCAGCGGCTGCGGGAACATGCCTTCGGGGGCCAATCGCAAGGTGTCCAGCCGCAATTGTCCAAGCCAGGCGACCGGCTGCCGCCCGACGGGGGGCGGGATCAGCAAATGTCCGCTGGCGGAAACCCTCCCCTCGGGCGCGTCCAGGGTCAATGTCGATATCCGCAGCTTCCGAAGCTTGGGCAGATACGCGAAATAGAGTTGCGCGCCGTCAAAGGATACCGGCCGGAAATCCGGAAGCGCGAGGCGCCCCGCCGATGCCGAGAGGGTTCCGTTCAGCGTTCTCACCCTGCCATCGCGCCCGATGTCCGCGCGAACGGCCCCGGTCAACCGGGTCGTCAGCATGGACAGGCGCGCCAGGGCCTGGGACTGGGCCGCGATCTCCTGACTGGGAAGCTCTTCGAAGTTGACCGAGACGCGGGTCGTCAGATGTTCTTTCTCCACCTCCAGGCGCAGGCGCACATTGCCCGGCTCGTCGCCGATGCCGGTCAGCGGCGCATCCAGAACCACTTCCAGAAAATCGGAACTTTGACGGAACAGGACCTGCCCTCCCTCAATTCCGATGGAGCCGCCTCGCCGTCTGTCCGTCAGGGTCATGCCGACGTCTTCCAACGTGACCGTCTCGACGGTGGCGATGACGGGCTCGCGAAAGAACGCGGCAATCGCGGCAACGAACCGGGCATAGTCGCTGAAGTGACTTTCAACCCCGCCCGGCGATTGAAAGGACAGATCAAAACGGCCCTCCTGGTCGCGTACGAGGGTCAGCCGAGCGCCCTGGAACCTTATCTGGCGCGGGACGACGCCCCCCCGCAGCAAAGCCGCCCGATCCAACGAAAGACGCGCGTCCGGCAAGACGAGCCGCTCCTGCCCCACCGTTCCACGCACGGTCAGATCGCGCAAACGCACCAAAGGCACGCCCCGCGGCGTCAGCGCCAGATGAATACCGCCGATTTCAACCTCCAAACCGGCGAGATTACCGTTGATCCAAGCCTCGATGTGCCGTGTCAACCAAACCGGACTGCGAACGCTCTTTCCCGAAACGGCTAGACCGGCGACCGCCGTGGACATCGCCAGCAAGGCGACGGCAAGGACCACGGCCATGCGTCTGAGCCATCGTGGACGGGCCTCGGGGGCGACGTTGTCCGGACTGTCCGCCATATCTGATCCGCCTTTGCTCCGCCGGTCTTTAACTTCCTTT
>JBCCVK010000223.1:0-4710 GCA_039195495.1 Pseudomonadota bacterium | reverse complement strand
GTTCATCGGCCAGTCCACGAAGATCGTCGATCGGGACACGGGCGAAGTGATGTATGGCGAAGTTCCGCCCTATTCTGTGGTTGTGGCAGGCTCGATGCCATCAAAGAACGGGATCAATCTTTATTGCGCCGTGATCGTGAAGCGGGTGGATGAGAAGACGCGTTCGAAAACCGCGATCAACGACCTGCTACGCGACGGAGGCTGATGCCGTCTCCCACGAGTGGGGCAACGCATGTATTGTCATCAGAATTCACAGATATACAGGGGGTTTTCTCAATAATCTCTCCCGATAGAGGGATCCCCATGCCTTGATGGAAATTCAAGATAGCAGCCTCTGACGCGGTGCTGAAGAGAAAGGAATTTTCATAACTTGAGATCTTTCCGTGAAGACGCGGACGGGAAGCCGTGAATTCTGTGTCAGGAGCCTGTTGAAATCTTGGACACACGACGCTCTGTAGAACCTTGCATCAGAATGCGTTTTCCACTTTCCCCACCAGCCATCGCATCGCGGGACCGAGCGCATAATCTTTTTTGTGTACGGCAAAAAGCGGAACGCGCATCGCCTCGTGCGGCCGGGCCGAAATATCGAGTTGGACAAGCCGCCCCTTCGCAAGCGCATCCTGGACGATATGGCGCGGTACGGTTCCCCAGCCAAGTCCCGAGATGATCATATCACGGCGCATACCGAGATCGGCGATCTCCCACACGTCGTTGACCAGCCGATTCTGATAGCGCGGCAATGCACGGCTTGTGGGGATGAGTTGACGGTGATCCTGCATGTCGGCCTTGGTCAACCGACCCGATTTCAGCGCAAGAGGATGGTCAGGCGGAGCGACCGCGATGATATCCACAAAGCCTATGGATATTGCTTCGAGCGGTTCGAGAAGTCGTGCCTCAAGGCTTGGTTTGCCGACAAGACCAAGATCGGCGCGTCCGTCAAGTACGAGTTGTGGCGCGCCACCCACTTCCTCGACGAAAAGCCGCAACCCAACCGTCGGAAAGGCTTCGCGAAACTGATCGAACACCGCCATCAGACCGGCACGGGGTGCTACGGCACTGGCGGCGATTTTCAGCTCGGCCTCCATCCCTTCGGCCATGCCGCGCGCGCGGGCCTTAAGATGATCGATGCGTGCCAGGACCGAACGGGCCTCGTCCAATACAGCCTTACCCGCCTTGGTGAGTTGCGGCTTGCGCGTCGACCGATCAAAGAGCGACACACCGATATCAGTTTCGAGCGTGCGGATCGCATGGCTCACCGCCGATTGCGCGCGGTGCAATCGCCGAGCGGCTGCGGTAAAGCTGCCAGTATCGTCGATGGCGACCAACATTCGCAATTGATCGAGCGTTACGGCCTCAAGCATGGCTTTCTCATCAATTCAATCGATCATTTGAAGCGATTTTTTCGCAGTTCAAGCAATTTCATTGATCTCCTATCTCGGGATCATTCGCAACAGAGAGTTGACATCACTTCGATCCCGAAAGGACACCCGATGACCGCCACTCCCGAAACCTTTTCCCGTCGTAGCGCATTGCGCACGCTTGGCCTCGCCGGTCTCGGTACGGCCACCGGCCTCGGCGCCGCCGTCACCGCTGCGGTTGCCCAAGGCACGCAGGATCGCCCACTGACCGGCAAAACCGCCATCGTGACCGGCGCGCGCAACAATATGGGCCGCGCCTTCAGTATAAGCCTTGCCGAGATGGGCGCCGACGTGATCGTTCACTATCACCGTTCCGAGACCTATGCGGAAGCCGAAGAAACCGCGCGCCTGGTCCGCGCCGCAGGCGGCCGCGTGGCGCTGAGCCAGGGCGATCTGGGCGACAGCGCCAATGTGATCGCTCTTTACGATCTTGCCGAAACCGAATTCGGCGGCGTCGACGTCGCCGTGCACACGGCGGGCCGAATCATAAAGAACCCAATGGCGCAATTTACCGATGAAGAGTTCCTGCAGTTGCAAAACGACAATATGAGCACGATGTTCTTCTCCATGCGCGAGGCATCGCGCCGGCTGCGGGACAATGGCCGGATCATCAATATCGGTACCTCGCTGACCGCGGGTACCGCGCCGCAATACGCAGGCTATGCCGGCACCAAGGCCCCGGTCGAGGAATTTACCCGCATCCTGGCGCGCGAGTTGGGCGATCGACGAATCACCGTCAACACCATCGCGCCAGGCCCGGTCGACACACCGTTTTTCCACGGAGTGGAAACACCCCAATCAACCGCCTATGCGGCGAATCTTGCGACCGAACGCCGTTTGGGAACGCTTGAGGATTTGATCCCCCTGGTCGCCTTCCTCGCGCATCCCGACAGCCAGTGGGTGAATGGTCAGACCCTGTTCATCAATGGCGGCTATCTAACCCGCTGACGACCCTACTCCGCCGGGCCCCCGTTCCCGCCTATCGGGTTCCCGGCGCTCTATATGTTCAAGGTCCCGTCCATCCCACAGGCAAACGAGTCCGGCCCGATGCCAATTTTTTGCAAGAGCCTCCCGATCCCGACGGGACCGCCTTCGCCACCCTTTTATTCTTTGAAGGAAAGTCTCCCATGAACGGCATATTCCCCCGAAAGCGCCTTGGCGCACACGGTCCCGAAGTCTTTCCGCTCGGTCTCGGCCTTATGGGCATGAGCGACTTCTACGGACCTGCCGACGAGGTGGAAAGCCTCGCCACAATCCACGCCGCAATGGAAGCGGGGATCACGGTTTTCGACACGGCCGATTTCTATGGATCGGGCCGCAATGAACTATTGCTCGCGCGTGCGATCGCCGGGAAACGCGACCGCGCCTTCATCCAGGTGAAATTCGGTATTCTGCGTGATCCGGCGGGTGCGTTTCTCGGTGCCGCTTATCATCCGTCATCGATCAAGAACGCGCTGGCGCAGACGCTGCGGCGGCTTGGAACCGATTATATCGATCTCTATCAGCCAGCCCGAGTACCGCATGACGTACCGGTCGAGGACTGGATGGGCGCGCTTTCAGATTGTGTCCAGGCAGGCTGGATCCGCCATATCGGCCTGTCCGAAGCAGGCGTCGGGACAATTCGCGCCGCCCATGCGATTCATCCGATCACGGCAATTCAGATGGAATGGTCTTTGATGAGCCGGTCGATCGAAGAAACGATCCTGCCCGCCTGTCGCGCACTTGGAATCGGGGTGACCGCGTATGGCGTGCTGTCGCGGGGTCTGTTGTCGGACCATATCACGACCGAGACGATGCAGGGCCGGCGCGAATTCCGCGCCATGCAGCCGCGGTTTCAGCATGACGCATTGCAAAGGAATCTGTCGTTGACCAAAGCCCTCGGACACCTCGCCCGCAGGCGCGGGGCGACCGCGGCGCAACTTGCCATCGCCTGGGCGCTGCATCGGGGCAGCGATGTGGTCCCTTTGATCGGCGCGCGCCGGCGCGACAGACTCAACGAAGCGCTTGGTGCACTCGGTATCTGCCTTGCTGCTGACGATCTGGCCGCAATAGAGACCGCTGTACCCGCCTCTGCCGTTGCCGGTCGCCGTTACGACGATCATGGCATGGCCATGCTCGACAGCGAACGCGGCTGATCATCCCTGTGTCAAGTACCGACATATCGGAGCCGGGGCGGCCTTCCACACCGGCGATGCGGCATGTCATCGGGATCACTCGGTGAAAAAACGCCGCAACATGCGGGCCTCCTGGCCTTCCATGAGGATCTGGGCAATTTGCATATGTGATCCCATGATTGCCCGGGCGGCCTCTGCGTCGCCTTGGCGCAACGCTTGCACGAGCTGCTGCTGATGATCACGCCCCTGCTCCCAAAGTTCGATATTCGGCGGCGAATAAAGGCAGCGGCAAACCGTCAGATCCGCCAGCATACGGACGACGAAATCGATCAGAAAGGCCAGCATCGCATTGTTCGAATACGATGCCAGCAATTCGTGAAAGCGCAGCGAGCGGACATGATAATCACGTTCCTCTTCAGGCGTTCCGGGCGGCATGGAGTAGGTCGCGATATTGGCCTCGAGTTCGCCGAGTTCCTCGGCGCTTAACCGTCCCGCGAGCGCCGCAGCCAGTTCGGGCTCCAAGCTCCGGCGCAGCTGATAAATGTCGGCGATGGTGAGATTCTTGAAATAGAAGTAATTTCCGAGAAGCGTGCGGGCGCGCTCTTTGGAGACTTCGTGAACGAAACTTCCGCCGCCCGGGCCGGTTCGGGTCTTGATCAGTCCTTGCGCCTCGAGGATCCGCATCGCTTCCCGAATCGTGCCCTTGGCCATGCCGAAACGCTTGATCAATTCCGGTTCGCTCGGCAGACGGTCACCCGCGTGCAACCCGCGTTCGACCACCCAGCCCTTGATCGCCTCGGCAACCTGAACCGGGCGGCTCGGCTTCGGCTCAGCCTTCGATCGGGTGATGGCAGGCGGCAAACTGATTTTCCCCTATCTGCGCAAGCTGCGGCGCGATCATCACGCAACGATCCGTAGCCCTGGCGCAACGACCGGCAAAGGCGCATCCCGGCGGCGGGTTCAACGGATCGGGAAGCTCGGTCTCCTTCTGCTCCGGCATGGACGGCGGGCGCCCAATCACCGGCGCGCTGTCTGCCAGAAGCTTCGTATAAGGATGTCTGGGACCGCTGAAAATTTTTTCCGCTCGGCCGATCTCGACGACCGAACCGAAATAAAGCACAAGCACACGGTCACTGACCGCCTCGACCACCGCCAGATCATGGCTGATGAAAAGATAG
>JBCCVK010000222.1:0-4731 GCA_039195495.1 Pseudomonadota bacterium | reverse complement strand
CATATCGCCATTACCCGACTGCCGCGACGACAGGAAAAAGACATGCGGGATGCGCGGCGGGCGGGCGCTCTGGGACGGCGCCGATCCGGAACGGACGCACGCGAAAGTCCCGGCCGGAACCGAAAGCGCCCGCGACACCCAAAAACCAAAGGCAAAACCGTCACCGACCGGACGATGTCGATTGCATGTTCCCCGTCGTTTCCGATCGACGCGCGTCGCCACCGCAAGCGTCTTGACGACAAATGGCGATCTTGCATCAACCACAGGATGCGAAACAGGAGACTTCCCCATGCGCCGTAAAATCGCCGCCGGAAACTGGAAGATGAACGGCACCGCCGCGGAACTGAGCGAGATCGCGGTGCTTGCACGTGCGCATTCCGCTTCGGATTGCGAAATCCTGATCTGCCCTCCGGCCACCCTGCTCCACCGCATGAGCGCGGCCACCCATGGCACCGCGATCCGCACCGGGGGTCAGGACTGCCACGCGGCCGTCTCGGGCGCCCATACCGGTGACATAGCGGCCGCGATGCTGGCCGATGCAGGGGCCAGCGCGGTCATTCTGGGCCATTCCGAACGCCGCACCGATCATGGCGAAACCGATGACGGCATACGCGCCAAGGCCAACGCCGCGTTCGAAGCCGGCCTGCAGGCGATACTCTGCGTAGGCGAAACCGAAACCCAGCGTGACGCAGCCAATACGCTTGAGGTCATCGCGAATCAGATGGCCCGTGCGGTCCCCGACGGCGCCACGGGTGAGAACATCGTCATCGCTTACGAACCCGTCTGGGCCATCGGCACGGGACGCGTTCCCGCGCGCGATCAGATCGGCGATGTTCATGACCTGATCCGTTCGAGGCTGAACGACCGTTTTGGCGCGCAAATCGGCCATTCGGTCCGCATCCTCTATGGCGGCTCGGTAAAATCCTCGAACGCCGCCGAGATTTTCAGCATCCCCAATGTCGACGGGGCGCTCGTCGGCGGGGCATCCCTGAGGGCAGACGACTTCTCAAGCATCATCTCAGCGCTGAACACGGCATGATCCATCCCGGTCGCGGCCGAAGAGCTTGCCGGTCGAAACCAGCGCGATGATCGCATCCACGCCCAGATGCGCGGATTTCTTGACCGCATAGGAAGCCCCCGGCAACACCAGCCAGCCAAACATGAACACGGTACCTTCCAGCGCCCGCAGAATATTCGAGTTGAAACCGTAACATGCCGCAACATTGGCGAAAGTGATGACCGTCATCAGACCGGACAACGCCGGGGTCAGCGTCTCGTCGATTCGGCCCAGCCAGGTTTGACCCGACCGACATCGGTTTGTCCCTTTCGTCGCCGATAAGGAAAAGGCGCATATCAGCCGGATGTGCGCCCGAACTCAGATACCGGGATCGATGGATTGCGCGGCATCGATCATGTCGACCCCCACATCATCGGCGAATCGGTCCCACACGGGTTTCATCGCATCGACCCATGCCTGACGCTGACTCGGAGGCAGTTGACGAATCATGCCACCTGCATCCAGAATCGGCCGTTTCGCAGCCGCATTGACCGCAAAGGCTTCCTTGTTGCGCAGCGAAGTGACCCCATCCAGGATCGTCAGGAACGGATCACGCATGTCCGCGTCCAGACCGTCCAACCAGTCCACCGAAGCCACAATTGGTCATTTTTGATCACTAAGCTTGGTCAGTGCCTAAACAGCGAAGCCTATCACCCGATATCCGTTGAATTCAAAGTGAACAGACGGCGGGAAAACCACTTTCGAATATTTCGATTGATTCGAATAGATATTATCTAACGTGTCACTCAGCGAAGAAGCCCGGCGAACATTATGACCGCCCTCAAGTCAGAGGCGTTCTTCGACCGACTGGCCGACGAGGTCGAAATCAAGAATGCTGAACAGCTCAGAACCATCGTTGCGTCCCAGATGAAAGAGGTCAAACCGACGACGCTGTCGCTCGCGCTGGAAGGCGGCGACGTTCAGAACGTGACCTTGGCACCAGCTCTTGCGGCATCGTTGCTGGAGGTCTTGCGACTGGTCTCAAGCGGGCGCGGGTTCCGCATGATCCCGGTTGGCTCCGAACTGACGACGCGACAAGCGGCCGATCTGCTGAACGTGTCGCGCCCCTTCCTTGTCAAGCTCCTCGAAGAAGGCGACATCCCGTTCACGAAGACCGGGCGGCATCGTCGTGCGCGCCGAAGATCTCTTTGCTTACAAAGAGAAGCGCGATGCGGTGCGCTCGGACGCTCTGGGTGATCTCGCCCGAATGGATGCCGAAGACGGGCTCATATGACCGCCGGACATGCCGACCGGTTTACAGCGCTGATCGATGCCTGCGCGCTTGGCGGTGCCTTGCGCCGGAACATGCTGCTCAGCCTGGCAGAGGCCGGTCTGTTCCGACCCCGGTGGAGCGCGCGCATCCTCGATGAAATCCAAAAGGCGATCTCAGAGATCACGAAGGGTGCGAAGCACGTATCGTCCCAGGCGTATGACCATGCCATGCCCGCGACCACTGGCCGCCGAGATCGCATCGCCAAGGTTCGGGGTTTCGGCATCGCCACGGCTTGATATACAAAGCGCAGAGTATCTTGCGGGATTTCAGAAAATGGCGCAACCGGCGCGCGCATGGCAAAGAATGCTCTCTGGCCGCCGCCTGGACCTTTTGGACCCCACGCCGGTGGATGTCGAGATCGAAGACATCGCCCACGGACTGGCTTTCGTGGCCCGCTGGAACGGACAGACGCGGGGAACGCATGCCTATTGCGTGGCCGAGCATTGTCTGCTGGTCGAGGCGCTGTTCGCACGCATGGTGCCGGATGCACCGGCAAAATGGCGGCTGGCGGCCCTGTTGCACGACGCGCCCGAATACGTGATCGGCGATATGATCAGCCCAGTGAAAGCCGCATTGGGTTCCAGTTACAAGACGCTGGAGGCGCGGTTGAGGGTGGTGATCCATTTACGATTCGGTCTGCCCGCGGCCCTGCCCGCACGCGTCGAGACCCAGATCAAAAAAGCCGACAAGATCAGCGCCTGGATGGAAGCGACGCAGATCGCCGGTTTTTCGAAACCCGAGGCCGACAAGCTTTTCGTCCGTCCCGATCCCGGTCTCGTCAAGGATTTGCAGATCGATCTGCGCCCGCCCTTGGAGGTGCGGCGCGCTTATGCGGCCCGGCATGCGGACTTGATCGGACATATACCCTGATCACGCCCTCCGCGCCGGGCGGCAAGGCGCGTTTCGGGGGTCTCCGACGGGGCTAAGAGATATGGATTGAAACCCCTGCCGTTCCCGCCGCCGTCAATGGGAATGCCGCATCACATAGGCCCGGCCCAAAGGCAAGGAAATCAATCGGGCAGGCGCGCAACGGCGGCAATGAAGGCCTCTCCCCGTTCCTCGAAATTCTCGAACTGATCGAAACTGGCCGCGGCGGGCGCAAGAAGCACGACATCTCCCGGCGCGGCCTCGGACGCGGCTTTCGCGACCGCTGCGGCAATGGTGGCGCAAATCTCATGGCGCGTCTCACCGAGCTGGCGGGCGAAGCTTTCCGACGCCGCCCCCACCAGATAGGCTTTCACCACCGCGTCGAGATGATCCACGGCGACGCCAAGTCCCCCCTGTTTCTCCTGACCGCCAGCGATCCAACGCACCCGATCGAAGGATTGCAGCGCCTGTGCCGCGCTTTTCGGATTCGTTGCCTTGCTGTCGTTGACAAAACGCACTCCGCGCTTCTGGGCGACCACCTGACCGCGATGGGGCAGCCCCTCGAAACTGCGAAAGGCGGCTTCGATCGCTTCCGGCCCTACATTCAGCACCCGCGCCACGGCATAGGCGGCACAAGCGTTTTGATGATTGTGCACACCCGCAAGAACCGAAATCCCGCGCAAATCCACCATGGCCGAACGTCGCCCGCCGGATATCTCGATCAGGACCCCTGCACGGGTAAAAACACCCTGCCCGGAACCGGACAGATCGCATTCCGACGATACCTGGACGACCCGGCCGGGCACCGCCCCCCCGGCCATCCGGTTGGCAAGATATCGTCCTTCGACGTCGTCGACGCCAATAACCGCAAACGCCGGATCACCCTCGGCGAAAAGCCGCCTCTTGGCCGCGAAATATCCACCGATGCCGCCATGGCGATCCAGGTGATCCGGGCTGAGATTGAGGAAAACCGCGATCTCCGGCGTCAGCGACCGCGCCAGGTCGATCTGATAGCTCGACAGTTCAAGAACCGCGATCTCATCGGCAACCGCAGGTTCCAGATCAAGCGCGCCGCGCCCAATGTTGCCCGCCAGTTGTACAGGCCGACCGGCCTGCGTCAGCACATGATGGATGAGAGCGGCGGTGGTCGATTTTCCGTTCGAACCGGTCACGGCGACCACTTTCGGAGCCGCACCACCAGCCCCGGATGGGGCCCGGCCATTCACGGCGTAAGAACGAAAAAAAAGACCGATGTCATTGTCCACCGGCACTCCGGCCATCCAGGCCGACGCGACCACCGGATGCGGCCGCGGATAGAGATGCGCTATGCCCGGGCTGACGACAAGAACCGCCAGCGCCTGCAACGCGTCGGGACGGGAAAGATCGTGCAATGCGAACCCCTCGGCCGCAGCGGCGCGGCGCGGCTTTTCGGTATCGTCCCAGGCCAGAACCCGGGCCCCGCCCGCGCGCAGCGCCCGCGCCGCGGTCAGGCCCGACCGGCCCAGGCCCAGAACGCCGACCCGTCGGCCGGCAT
>JBCCVK010000221.1:0-4743 GCA_039195495.1 Pseudomonadota bacterium | reverse complement strand
CTTCGGGCGCCGGTCTTTCCGGGGATCATGCAAGGGCGCTTCTGGCGGCAGGCGCCGACTGTCTGACACTGGGGGATCACGCCTTCGACCAACGCGACATGCTGGCTTTCATCGAGCAGGAGCCCCGGATCCTGCGCCCTCTAAATTACGCGAAACAAACGCCGGGCAAGGGGGCCAGACTTTTTTCCGCGAAAGACGGACGCAGAATTCTCGTGATGCAGGCTTTGGGGCAGGTGTTCATGAAGCGGCCCTTCGACGATCCGTTCTCGGCGGTCGACACGGTGCTGAAAAAGCATCCGCTGGGCGGGCTGGCCCAGGCCGTGCTGATTGACATGCATTGCGAAGCAACCTCGGAGAAAATGGCGATGGGCCATTGGTGCGACGGGCGCGCAAGCGTTCTGGTCGGAACCCACACGCATGTGCCCACGGCAGACGCGCGGCTTTTACCGAAAGGGACGGCCTATCAGACCGACGCCGGTATGTGCGGCGATTACGCTTCGGTCATCGGTATGGACAAGGAGGAACCGCTGCGGCGCTTCGTGACCGGTATGGCCAAGGGGCGGTTGCAGCCCGCGACGGGCGCGGCGACGTTGTCCGGTCTGTTCGTCGAGACGGACGATCGCACGGGGCTGGCCAAGACCGCGCGCATGGTGCGCCAGGGCGGCGGATTGAATGAGGCGGCCCCATGACCGCAGCGTGAACGCTCGATGGGCCCCGCACAACCCAAGACACTGGAATGATTGACCTCGCTCTGTTCCCGACGACCCAGGCCGCGATCGCGCTAAGCGTGGTCGGCGTGATGTTTCTGCTGTTTCTCAGTGAAACCTATCCGGTCGAGGTCGTCGCCCTGGCGGGGGTCAGTCTGCTGCTTCTGCTCGGGATTCTGCCCTATGATCATGCCTTGGCGGTGTTTTCCAATCCCGCGCCCTGGACGATCGCCGCGATGTTCATCGTGATGGGCGCCGTGGCACGGACAGGAGCGCTGAACTGGTTCATCACGTTCGCCGACCGGCGCGCGAAGAAGCGGCCGATACTGGCTCTGGGCGGGATGATGGTCTTCGTCCTCCTGGCCTCGGCCGTGGTATCCAATACACCTGTCGTCGTGGCGATGATCCCGGTATTCGTTCAGTTGTCGCGTACGCTGGATGTCAGCACCTCGAAATTATTGATCCCGCTCAGCTATACCGCGATTCTGGGGGGGACCCTGACTCTGATCGGCACATCGACCAATCTGTTGGTCGACGGCGTGGCGCAAGCGCAGGGCATGAGAGGGTTCACCATCTTCGAGATCACGCCGATGACCATCTTGCTGGCGGCCTGGGGCGTGATCTATCTCGCCCTGTTCGGCAAACGCCTGCTGCCCGACCGCGACGGCATGGCGGCGCTGCTTTCGGACCGGACGAAGATGAAGTTCTTCACCGAAGCGGTCATTCCGCCGGATTCGAACCTGATCGGACGCGAGGTCATGGGGGTGCGGTTGTTCAAGCGCGATGGGGTGCGGTTGATCGACGTGATTCGGGGCGACGCCTCGTTACGGCGCAATCTGACCGGCGTGGTATTGCGGGTGGGCGACCGGGTGGTCTTGAAAACCGAGATGAGCGAGCTCCTGTCGCTCCAGCGGAACAAGTCGCTGCGCCGGGTCGATCAGGTTTCGGCGGTCGAGACCGCGACGGTCGAGGTGTTGATCACTCCGGGATGCAGGATGACCGGACGCTCGCTGGGATCGATGCGCCTGCGCCGCCGATACGGCGTCTATCCGCTTGCAGTGCATCGACGAAACCAGAACATCGGGCGCCAATTGGATGATCTGGTCGTGCGGGTCGGTGATACGCTGCTGCTGGAGGGTGCGATGGAGGATATCCGGCGCCTGGCCCGCGACATGGACCTGGCGGAGGTCTCGCACCCCTCGGCCCAGGCGTTCCGGCGCAGCCATGCGCCCATCGCCATCGGCGCCATGGGCGGGATCGTGGTTCTGGCCGCGCTGGGCGTCGCGCCCATCTTCTTTCTATCGGTGTTCGCGGTCGCACTGGTGCTTTTGACCCGCTGCATCGACGCCGAAGAGGCTTTCGCCGCGATCGACGGGCGGCTCATGGCGTTGATTTTCGCGATGCTGGCGGTCGGAGCGGCCCTCGAAAGCTCTGGCGCGGTGATCATCATCGTCGACATGATCGGTCCGGTGCTGGCACAGCTGCCACCCTTTCTCATCATCTGGGCGATCTATCTTCTGACGTCCATTCTGACCGAACTGGTCTCGAACAACGCGGTCGCCGTGGTGGTCACCCCCATCGCCATCGGACTTGCCGCAGCGCTCGGTCTCGATCCCCGCCCGCTGGTCATCGCCGTCATGGTCGCGGCCTCCGCCAGTTTCGCCACGCCGATCGGATATCAGACCAACATGCTGGTCTACGGACCCGGCGGATACAGATTCACGGATTTCTTGAAGATCGGCGTGCCGCTGAACTTGAGTGTCGGATTTCTGGCCGCCATCTTGATCCCGATGATTTGGCCGCTTTGATAGGACAACAGATGCTGCGTTTGGTTTCACTTGCCGCCTTTGGCCTGGTCGCCGCCTGCGACCTTCCCGCACCGGCCGCGGTCCCGAGAGGTGTCGCATTGACGGACCGGTATCTGGATGTATTTTTTTCGCAGGGTGCCGTTTGCCGAACACGGGTGGATTTGTCCTCGGGCGTCGCAAGGGGCCGGATGGAGGGTTGCCCGACCGAGATCGCCTATGTCGTGACGGTCAACGCGGCCACGAACCCGGTTCGCTTCATTTTCCGCGAGCTGGGGGCGGCGGTCTCTGCGGCCGGTGTCTTCCGCCCCAACGCAACGATCACGCTCACGCGGACCACTGGGCAGGTTTTCAAGTTCGCTTCGCTGGGGCACCGTCGGAACGATGCGGAGGACCTCTGACGTTCATGGCGGCGGGCCGGAATGGCGGATCAATGCCCCGAAACCTACTTTATGGAGATATCTCATGGCGGGCCACTCGAAATGGGCCAATATCCAACACCGCAAGGGCCGGCAGGACGCCGCGCGTTCGAAGCTGTTTTCCAGGCTGTCCAAGGAAATCACCGTGGCGGCGAGGATGGGCGATCCCGATCCCGACAAGAACCCCCGATTGCGGCTGGCCGTGAAAGAGGCGAGATCCCACTCGGTTCCCAAGGACGTGATCGATCGCGCGATCAAAAAGTCGCAAGGCGGCGAGGGAGACCATTACGACGAGATCCGCTATGAGGGTTATGGGCCGGAAGGCGTTGCGATCATCGTCGAAGCGATGACCGACAATCGCAATCGGACGGCCTCGACCGTGCGCTCGACGTTTTCAAAGAATGGCGGCAGTTTGGGCGAAACCGGTTCGGTACTGTTTCTGTTCGAGCGTAAGGGACGGATTTCCTATCCGCTGTCGATCGCGGATGCCGACGCGGTGATGCTGGCGGCGATTGAAGCGGGTGCGGAGGATGCAACAAGCACCGAAGATGGCCATGTCATCATCTGTGCCGACACCGATCTTAACGAGGTCTCGACCGCGCTCGAAGCCGGTCTGGGCGAAAGCGAGAGTGCCAGGCTGATCTGGCAGCCGCAGACCACGGCGCAACTGGATCTGGCGGGCATGCAGGCTCTGATGAAGCTCGTCGAAGCTCTGGAAGAGGATGACGACGTACAGGCCGTCACCACGAATGCCGACGTTTCGGAGGACGTGCTGGCGCAGCTTATCGAAGGTTGAGCGGCGACACGCCGCAGCGGGCCATGCCGGCATGACGGACCGGCGCCGGTTTTACGAAATGCCGCCGCATCCGGTATGATGCCGTCTGGCCGTAAAGAGGTGTCGAGCCCGTATCAGCCGACAAAAGCCTTCTCCACGACATAGTGTTTGGGGTCGGAATTGGCGCCCCCCTCCAGGCCGAAACCCTCGAGAATCGCCTTCATATCCATGTTCAGGCCCATCGAGCCGCATACCATCGCCCGATCGGCCTCCGGCGAGATACCATCGATACCCAGCTCTTTGAAAATCGTACCGTCTTTCAGAAGCGTGGTGATGCGGCCAATCCTGGGGCTTCGCTCCCGGGTCGTCGTCGGATAGTAGATGAGCTTGTCGTTCACGAATTCGCCGATCAGCGGATCCGCGCTCAGACCTTCGATCACCTGCCGGCCATAACCCAACTCAGCCACGTCGCGGCAGGTATGGGTCACGATCACCTCGTCGAACTTCTCGTAGGTCTCGGGGTCGCGGACCAGGCTGGCGAAGGGCGCAAAACCCGTCCCGGTGGAGAACATCCACAGCCGCTTTCCAGGCAAGAGCGCGTCGTTCACCAAAGTCCCCGTCGGCTTCTTACGCATCAGGATCGTGTCGCCCTCCTTGATCTTCTGCAGATGCTCCGTCAGCGGCCCGTCAGGGACCTTGATCGAGTAGAACTCCAGCTCTCCGTCCCAACTGGGCGAGGCCACAGAGTAGGCGCGGAAGACCGGCTTCTCGGCATTGGGCAGGCCGATCATGACGAACTCGCCGGATCGGAAGCGAAACGTGTCGGGCCGCGTCATCCGAAACCGAAACAGCCGGTCGGTGTAGTGCTGGACCTGCGTGACCGTCTGGGCAAAGACCCCCGCCGGGGTCGGAAACTCGGTCTTCTTGGCTGCGTCTAGCATCACGTGCTCCTCAGGCTGCAGGGGCTTCCGACAGAAGCGCCAATTTGTCGGTTTTCTCGGCCCACATGTCCGCATCCGGCATCGGCTCGGCCTTCT
>JBCCVK010000220.1:0-4743 GCA_039195495.1 Pseudomonadota bacterium | reverse complement strand
GGGCACGCGAGCTGGAAAGTATGGGCCATGAGGTGCGACTAATCCCCCCGATCTACGTCAAACCCTTCGTAAGGCGGCATAAGAACGATGCAGCCGACGCTGAAGCAATCACCGAAGCCGCTTCGCGTCCCAACATGTCATTTGTCGCTCCCAAATCCGCAGAGCAACAAGCCTCGACGATGATGATGCGTACGCGTGACCAGTTGCTGGCACAAAGGACCGCGACGGTAAATGCGTTGCGAGGCCATTTGGCGGAATTTGGTGTCGTTATGCCTGTCGGTCTTAAGAACATCGCCAGGCTCAAATCGATCCTTGTCGATGCAGGTGATATCCCGACGCTCGCCATCGATATGGCCAAGCTACACTTTTGTCGCATCGATCATCTGAGCAAGGAAATCGAGGCACTCACAGCGAAGATCCACAAGCATTGCCATGAAAGCGAGACTGCAACGCGCTTGCGCTCGATGCCGGGGATTGGGCCAATCGCTGCCATGGTCATTGAGGCATTTGCACCTGATATGACGTGTTTCGAAAAAGGGAGAGATTTTGCCGCCTGGCTCGGTCTCGTGCCCAAACAGCATTCGTCGGGCGGAAAGACCCGCCTCGGCCAGACGAGTAAGATGGGGCAGCGTGATATCCGCCGCGCGCTGATCACGGGCGCCATGAGCCGAATTGCCGGATACGCGAGACAAAACAGCCGGGGAGAGCTTTGGCTGCAGGACAAATTGGATCGCAAACCAAAAATGGTTGCTGCCGTTGCCCTAGCCAACAAGATGGCACGTCAAATCTGGGCAATGCTCAAAAAAGAAGAGGCCTACCAACCCAGTCGAGTAACGGCCGCATAGAATTCTGTCCGCCCGCACGGGTGCCAGAGCGTAAGGAATGCACTGAGAAGAATGGACGTCGACTGAACAAATCCTGATCGGAAAGCCAGATAGGGGTCGGGCGCTCACAGCCCGCGGAACAGAATTGGAACCGATCAGCGAACTGACCATCATGGCCCGCAGCAACACAAGCGCTGCAAATCAAGGCCGGACACAAGACCGCTATCAATCGACAAACGTCAGATCAGAAAATCCTTGCAAAACCGAGGGCATCCACACAAGACCCATCGCTTGCGGATGGAACTTGCCGTGCCTGACCGACAACGTGCCGCTGCGCGAAATTTCCGAACGCCTTTATTTCCGGACGACACGCATCGGGCTGAAGTCGGTTTTCGCCTCGGTCATCGACCTGGGTGACGAGGCGCGTGTCCTTAGACCGGGGAGAGGTCGCACGCACATCTCAAACCGGGCGGCGCCGGGACATGCGCCATACGAGAGCTGAGCTTCCCGTTCGAACCGATCATGCGCCATGAGCATATGAAATGGCCGTCGAGACCCGCATTCACCCCCGGTTTGCCCATATGGTTACGCTTTCGGACATCGGTGGCATTCACCGCGGTCGGATCGGTCTCATGGAACCGAGACCTTCAGCGCAAGCGCCTGAGAATGTCGAATGAGACATATCCGTCCGGGACCAGTCCGATCGAAGCCTGAAACTCTCGCACCGCCTGGATCGTGTTCGGCCCGACGATCCCGTCAACGCCCTTGGTATCGAAGCCACTTGCGGTCAACAGGCGCTGCATTTCCCTTCTTTCGGCAAATCGCAACGGCCGATCGCCCCGCGGCCACCCCGCCCTGATCGGCGGTCCGCCAACGATCCGATCACTCAGATGTCCCACGGCAACGACATAGGCATCGGCGGCGTTGTAACGTTCGATCACATGGAAGTTGTCGAAAATCACGAAGGCCGCTCCTCGCGCGCCGCCCGGAAGCAGGATCGAGGATCGACCGTGACCGGGGATCTCACCCCCCGTCATCAGGCGCACGCCCATCGCGTTCCAGTGGCGGGGACTCTTCTTGATCCGCTCGCCGGCCAGCGCATAGTTGAAGCCCCGCGGCAGCTTTACCTCCATCCCCCACGGTTGCCCATAGGTCCAGCCAAACCGCTTCAGATAGGCCGCCGTCGAAGCCAGCGCGTCGGCCGGATCATTCGACCAGATGTCCCGCTTGCCGTCGCCGGTAAAATCCACGGCATATGCGAGATAGCTGGTGGGAATGAACTGTGTGTGTCCCATCGCACCGGCCCAGCTGCCGGTCATCTTGCGCGGGCTCACATCGCCTGACTGGAGAATCTTCAATGCCGCCACCAGCTGGTTTTCGAAAAACCGGCCACGACGTCCGTCAAACGCCAGTGTCGCCAGACTGTCGATCAGCGGAATATCTCCGCGTGTCGTGCCATAGGCGCTCTCCAATCCCCAGATTGCGGCGACGACCCGCCCCTCGACACCATAGGCTTTTTCGATTTTGGCCAATACCTGCCGATGCCGGCGCAAAGCCGATCTGCCGTTTCTTACCCGGCTGTCGGACACGGCGCTGTCGAGATATTCCCAAAGCTGTTTGGTGAATTCGGATTGGTTGCGGTCCTTTTCGATCACATCCGCGCGATAGCGAACCCCTCGGAACGCCCGGTCAAACGTCGCTTTGCCGACCCCGCGCGCGCGGGCACGTCTCTCGAACGCTCTCACCCAGGCGTCGAACCGGCCCGGATTGACCGTGGTCCGCACGATGTGGTCCCGATGCGGCCGGGCCAGCGGCCGATTGGATGTCGCATCCGCCGACCCGGCAAGACCCGATGCCGCGATCATGGCCCCTGCTCCGAGTGAAAGTATAGAAAAATGCCACATTTTCCTGCTCGAGTTGATGTCTTTCAAACAATTCTATCGCCAACGCGGCCATCCGGAAAGTCGGCAAAATCGCTTGGCGATCTCTCGCTCAATTGGGCTTTCCGTGTCTTGAAATCCCTGGGCCTTTGCGGGCGGAAAACACCGTCGTCGCGGGACCGCCCGAAACAAAGCGTCACCTTTGCGGGAGGATCTTTTTTCTGCGCGCGCCGCCAAACTTCACGCGCGCGCCGGTCTTTTTTCGCCTCTTGGACAACCCATGCCGACGACCCAGCGCCTTTGCCGCCGGCCGGTCGCCGAGCGCCAGAAGATCCAGCACCAATTGTCCCGTCGCCGGAAGCGCCTCGACCAGACGCACGGTCACCGCCTGCCCCAATCCAATAGTCAGTCCCGTGTCGGCCCCTCTCAGGTTCTGGCCTCGCCTGTCGTAGTGGAAGAATTCCCGCCCAAGCGCTTGCACCGGAATCAACGCCTCCGCGCCGGTTTCGGCAAGCCTGACGAAGATCCCGAAACGCGCGACGCTTGAAATGCGGCCCTCGAATTCGTCTCCGACCCGTCTCGAAAGATAAGCCGCCAGGCACCGGTCCGATGCGTCGCGCTCGGCCAGCATCGAGCGGCGTTCGGTGCCGGAAATATGTCGCGCCGTCGCATCCAGTTGATCGGTTTCCTCCGCATGCGATCCACCCTGATCCCAATCCTGGTTGGAGATCAGCGCGCGATGGGTCACCAGATCCGAATACCGCCGGATGGGCGACGTGAAATGCGCATAGGTTTCCAACGCCAGTCCGAAATGTCCGAAATTCTCGGCGCTGTAATAGGCCCTCGTCATCGAACGCAGCGTCGTCATGTTGATCAGCGCGTCGAATTCGGTTCCGGAGACCTCACGCAAGAGACGGTTCAGATGCCGCGTCTTCGGTGACTGCCCCCAGGCCAGGCCGAACCCCGATGCCGCCGCCACTTCGCGCAAGTCGCGGAACTTTTCGGGACCCGGTTCTTCGTGCACACGGTAGAGCAATGGCTGCCGGTCTTTCCGCAAAGCTTCGGCCACGGTGACATTGGCGAGGATCATGAATTCCTCGACCAGCCGATGCGCGTCCAACCGGTCCTTGAAAGCGACCGAGGATACCCGCCCTTCTTTCGACAGCACGATACGCCTTTCCGGCAGTTCCAAATCCAACGGCTGCCGTTCAGCCCGCGCTCTGGCCAACGCGTGATAGGCGGCGTAAAGCGGCGCGATTACGTCCGCCATCAGCGGCGCGCATCGATCGTTCGGGCACCCATTCCGCGCCGCCTGTACTTCCTCGTAATTCAGCCTCGCCTTCGAGCGCATCAAGCCACGAACGAAACGATGACCGATCTTGCGCCCGTCGGCGTCCAGCCGCACCCGCAACGCGATGCAGGCCCGTGACGCATTTTCATGCAATGAACACAGAACTTCCGACAACCGGTCCGGCAACATCGGCACCACCCGATCCGGAAAATATGTGGAATTGCCCCGTTTGCGCGCCTCACGATCCAGCGCGCTACCGGATATGACATAATGCGCCACATCGGCGACCGCGATCCAGACGACATGGCCGCCTTCGTTGTTTGGGTCGTCATCGGCATGCGCCCAAACCGCATCGTCATGATCACGCGCATCCGCAGGATCGATGGTCACGAATGGCAAATCTCTCAGATCCTCCCGGCCCTCCAATCCGGCCGGTTCGGCACGACCGGCTTCGGCAATGGCCGCTTCCGGGAACACGTCGGGAATTTCATATTGGCGAATGGCGATCCGGCTGGCCGTTCCCGGCGCCGTCGGATCACCCAACCGGCACAGGATTCGCGCCATGGGCGGCCCCATTCGGCTTCCGGCTCCGGACTGTTCGGCTTCGACCAGTTCTCCGTCCTTGACCCCATCCGCCGCCCGGTTCGACACGCGCCATTCCAATACGGACTTTCTGTCCGCCTGTATGATCCGCCCACCCTCGGGATCTTCGCGGAACACGCCGAGAACCCGAGGCGAACCGGTGCCG
>JBCCVK010000219.1:0-4755 GCA_039195495.1 Pseudomonadota bacterium | reverse complement strand
GTCCAGCGGCGCATCCACCTCATCCAGAACACAGACGGGTGCCGGATTCGCGAGAAACACGGCAAAGATCAGTGCCAAGGCCGTCAAGGTCTGCTCCCCACCGGACAGCAAACTGAGAGTCGAGAGCTTCTTGCCAGGCGGTTGGCACATGATCTCCAGCCCCGCTTCCAGTGGATCATCGCTTTCGACCAGCACCAGATTGGCCTCACCGCCGCCGAAAAGATGGGTGAAAAGAACGCCGAAGTTACGGTTGACTTCTTCGAACGCGGTCAATAGCCGCTCACGGCCCTCCTTGTTCAGGCCGGCGATGCCCGCACGCAGCTTTTTGATCGCGTCTTCGAGATCCTGCTTTTCGGCAATGATCGCATCCTGTTCTTCCCGGACGCCCTCGGCGTCCTCCTCGGCCCGCAGATTGACCGCGCCCAGCGCGTCGCGCTGGCGCCTCAATTGATTGACCTCGGCGTCCAGCCGGTCCGCGGGCGGGATCCCGTTCGGATCAGCGTTCAGCTTTTCCAGAAGCGCTTCGGGTGTCGTGCCCTGTTCTTCCGCAATGCGCGCGCCGGCGTGGGCCAGCATGGTTTTGGCGGCCTCCGTTCGCGCGTCGGAGCGCGCCCGCGCCTCACGGGCCTCCGATGCAATGCGCTCCGCGCTCCGCTCGGTCCGATCCGCATGGCGAAGGTCGGCTTCCGCCTCTGCCAGCCTGTCGGCGGCCTTGCGCCGACGCGTCTCGGCCTGCGCGATCGCATCGGACAACTCCACCCGCTTGGCGGTGATCTCTTCCGGTGCGGCCGCCGCGGTCTTCAATTCATGCTCGGATTGGCTCCTGCGGGCATCCAGTTCCGCGATCCGCCTGCCGGCGGTGTCCAAGCGATCCCGCCAACCATCGATCTCCTTCGCGATTTCCTGCCCGCGCCGCGCCCGCGCCGCGCCCTCGCGGCGCATTTCATCATGGGCCGATCGCTTGGCCAGCATCGCGGTTCTCGCATCGTCAACCTTCAGTTTGACGGCCGCGACCTTGGCCCGGATGGTTTCCAGATCCGCCAGATCGGCGGTCCCCGCCTCGGCCTCCTTCAGTCGGGCGCGGGCGGTGGCCGCCTCCTCCTCGTGGCGGGCAACCGCCAGCGCCAGGCTCTCGACCTTGCCGGCAGCGATGTTTCTCTCCGCCTCCGCCCGCGACAGGGCACGATTGGCGACCGTCGCTTCCTGGTCGGCGCGGCGGCGGGTCTCGCGCGCGTTTTGATCGGCCTGGGCCAATTCCGCCAGTTCACGGGTCAGGGTTTCATGCGCCGCACGGGTGCCGTCGGCCCGATCCACCGCTTCTTCGAGATCCCGCCTGAGGCTTTGCAGCCGGTTGAACTGCGCCAGACGCAGCGCGGCGGATGATGGCGTATCTTCCGCGCTGGTGCGAAAACCATCCCATCGCCACAGATCCCCCTCCGGACTGACCAGACGCTGACCCGGCTTGAGTTCAGCCTGAAGGCGAGGACCATTTTCCGCTTTGACCAGTCCGATCTGGCTCATCCGGCGGGCCAGCACCGCAGGCGCCGCCACGAAGCGGGACAGGGCCTGCGCGGCGGCGGGCAGAGATTGAACCGGCATGTAGGCGTCGAGTTCTATCCAGCCGGAGGCCCCGTTTTCAGGGGCTTCCGGCGCGCGCAGATCATCGGCCAGCGCCGCACCAAGCGCTTTCTCGTAACCTGGCGTCACCCGAATCCGGTCGAGAAGCATTTCGTCCCCGGACGTCTCGCGTTTGACCAGTTGCGCCAACGCCAACGCTTCGGCCTTCAGCGCGTTCGCCTCTCCTTCTGCCTGCGAGCGACGCGCCCGTGCGTCGGCTTCGCGGGTCTGCGCATCGGCGCGGGCGGCTTCGGCCTTGATCAGAGCGGCTTCGGCATATTCGGCCGCCCGAACCGAGGTTGCCTGGACGGTCTGAGCGGCGGCAAACGCGGCATCGGCGCGCTCGGCAGAGGTCCCGGCGTCCTCCGCGGCGCGGCGCGCCTTCTCGGCGCCCGCCTGCGCTCTGGAAAGTATTTTCTGCGCGTCTTCCAAAAGACGATGCGCCGCTTGGTGGCGGGCCGTAAGCCGCGCCGCATCTTCGGTCAGTTCGGCCAGCGTCGTCTCGCGGAGTTGCAGAACACGGCCCGCCTCACGGGCGGCTTCGGCGGCTTGGTCAAGTTTGTCGTCCTGCCCCTCCGCCGCCTGGGCGAGCTGGGCTTGCTCCCGTTCCAGGTGTTCAATGGTCTCGCCGGCGTCTTTGTCGAGCGCCGCTTCCCGCGCGCTGTCGGCCCTCAACTGCTGAATGCGCGCGGTCAGACGCGCGACCATATCCTTCGCCCGCGTTTCCTGATCGTTCAATGTGTCGCGTTCGACCTGAAGACGCTGCAGCACGGCGGCGGCGATTGCCTCTTCTTCCCGCAGGGGGGGCAGGACGCGGTCCCGTTTTTCACGCGCCTCGCTTGCCTGCCGCGCCGCGATCTCGGCCTGGGCGGCTGCCCTGGTGCAATCGGTCAACTCCGCATATGCGGCGGTAAAGACGTCCTGCGCCTCTTTCCAACGGCGATAGAGCAGCAATCCTTCGGTTTGGCGCAGTTTCGCGCCAATCTCGCGATAGCGCGCCGCCTGGCGCGCTTGGCGCGTAAGATGTGCCAGTTGACCGGCCAACTGCCCGATCACATCCTCGACGCGTGCCAGATTGGCTTCGGTTCCCTTGAGCTTCAACTCGGCCTCGTGACGCCGTTGATAAAGCCCGGAGATTCCCGCCGCTTCCTCCAAGATACGCCGCCGCGCCTTGGGCCGGGCGTTGATCAACTCCGCGATCTGGCCCTGCCGGACCAGCGAGGGCGAATGCGCACCGGTCGAGGCGTCCGCGAACAGCATCTGCACGTCGCGCGCGCGCGCGTCCTTGCCGTCCGCCTTGTAAGCCGAGCCGGCATCGCGGGTGATCCGACGGATGATCTCGAAACCGTCCCGATCGTTAAACCCGACGGGCGCCCGACGTTCGGTGTTATCGACGCTCAGCGACACTTCGGCAAAGTTCCGGGCAGGACGGGTGGCGGCCCCGGCAAAGATCACGTCCTCCATTCCATCGCCCCGCATCGCAGTGGGACGATTCTCGCCCATCACCCAGCGCAGCGCTTCCAGCAGATTCGACTTGCCGCAGCCATTCGGGCCGACCACACCCGTCAGACCGTCCGCGATCGCCAAATCGGTGGGATCAACAAAACTCTTGAAGCCGTTCAGTCTGAGTTTCGTGAAGCGCAAGAAAACCTCTTACATGATTCCCGCAAGTGTTCTGAATTGTCGGAGAGGTATGGGGCAAGTCAAGTGGCACGCCCATTATATGGATATCTTTATTTGTTTACCCACAATATGTTGGCAAGACTTTGAACGGCAAGCGGTATATGGAACATCCTTTCGCGCATTGACCGTTGACGATGGGATGGCGGCGCGTTTTTCTGATCGACATGTTGACGATCGTCGCCGCCCCCGTTTGCCGAAATCGCAGCCCGCCCGGTCCGTGGCGGCGACGCCATGGCGCGCATGGTCCATTCCGGCGCGGGGCATTCCGCCCCCCGCCGGAATGGCGGTCTCATAGGTTGCACGGCGCCGATGCGGTCGCAAGGCCGACTCCAACTCGAAAGATGTCGGACCGGTTCGCGATGAACGTGGATCCTTCGATGGGCGCGACGGTCCGGCCTTTCTCGAAAAAGCCAGAATTGATACGTCAGAAAACATGAGGAACAATGATGTCGATCCCTAGCCTTTTGGGTCTTTCCGGATCGCTCCGTGTCGAGGCGAGCAATCGCAAGCTGATTCGCGAAGCGGCGCGTCTCTTTGGCGAATGCGCCTTCGTCGAAGCGGATTTGAATCTGCCGCTCTACGATGGCGACGTCGAGGATCGGGGTATCCCGAGCAAGGTTGGGACGCTGGCCAATCAGGTCGCGGACGCGGATGCGGTGGTGATTTCGACCCCCGAATACAACAAGGGAATTTCGGGTGTTCTGAAAAATGCACTCGATTGGATCAGCCGGGTCGATGGGCAGCCGTGGCGGAACAAGCCGGTCGCGCTCATGTCCTCGGCCGCTGGCCGCGCCGGGGGCGAGCGCGGCCAGCAGATGCTTCATCTGTGCATGCTGCCCTTCCGCCCGAACTTGGTCCCGGGTCCGGAATTTCATCTGGCAAGACCGGCAGACAATATGGATGCCTCGGGACGGCTGACCAACGAGTCGGCCGTGAAGACGTTGACCGAACTCATGGGCAACCTGCGCGCCCGGATCTGATGGCGCGCGGTTATCGGCATCCGTCACCGCCAATCGGTCAGAGGATGTCAAAAGCGCTTCGAAATCTCGGTCGGATTGCCGTCCGGATCCCGCAAATAGAGCGAACTTAGAGGTCCCGTCGCTCCGGTGTGGGGCACGGGCCCCTCCCTTGATCATGGTCACCCCGTTCGCCTCGAGATGCGTGGTCCATTCGTCGGGCGGCGTGTCGGACAGAAAACGCAGATCCGCCGTGCCGGGCTTGGCAAACGCGGCCTTCGGCTCGAACTCCGACCCCGATCGATGCGGATCGATCTTCCGGTCGCCGAACGTCAAGGCCGCCCGTTTCCAGCCGTCCGCCGGGCGAAAGATGTCCATCCGCACCCCCGGCATCTTGCAAAAGACGATCGAAGCGTCGGGATCGCGCACGGTCAGAACCAGATGGTCAAGCGATGCGACAGCGGGCATTTCGGCGTGCTTCTCCGTGGCGGGTGGTGCC